>PBLM01000037.1 GCA_002721775.1 Rhodospirillaceae bacterium
GTTTTTCACATGATAAACACTGTCATAATGTCAGGGGCTGTTCTTGGCCTGACAGCTGCAATAACATTTGTAATGACTGTGGCATCAGATACGCGGCACATTTTGTTGCAATCCACTACATCAACGCTGAATTCAGGTTTGTATGATGTGCTTCTACCTGAATTCACCAAAACATCTGGCATTGAAGTGCGAGTGGTGGCAGTCGGCTCTGGTCAGGCCCTGCGCAATGCAATTCATTGTGATGGGGATCTGGTGCTGGCCCATGCCCCAGAAAATGAAAAGGCCTTTATGGAAAAAGGATTTGGAGCGCGGCGCTTGGCGGTGATGCAGAACCGCTTTGTGCTGCTTGGACCAGCAGATGACCCAGCCAAGATAAGAGACACCGTAAAGGTGAGCGCTGCGTTGGGGGCAATTGCAAGGTCAGGCGCGCGCTTTCTATCCAGAGGAGATAATAGCGGCACCCACACGCGTGAACGCCGTTTATGGACAGAGGCCGGAATTGATCTAACCGTCGCATCTGGCAGCTGGTATCTAGAGGCCGGACAGGGCATGGAGGCCAGTATTAATCTAGCTATCCAACTGGATGCATACCTACTCAGTGATATCAGCACCTGGCTGGCCTTTGGCAACAAAGGAGGCCACAGGCTGCTTTTTGAAGATAACAGTGAGAGCCTTTTGAACCGCTACTCGATACTGACCGTTAACCCAGGCCATTGCCCCTTTGTCAATTATGACGGAGCGAACCAATTTGCAGACTGGCTGACCTCGTCTGAAGGCCAGCAGCAAATAGCAGCTTTTACATTAGGCGGCCGACAGATGTTCACCCCCATTAGCCAAAACGGCACGCGATGATCAACCCACACCTGCCCTTACCTTTTATTCTACAGCAGATTAACAGATAGCTGGCAGACCAGCCAGAAGATTTGGCGAAACGGCCTGTTCAACTGGTTGAGGTGGCGTATAGCTCAAGCCGGTATATCACCACACTTCTGAGCAGAAAAAATTATAACGCCCCAGAGATAACAGCCGTGGATATCGACCACCAGAGTTTAGAGATGCTGACTTCTTCTGCAGATAACAGCGCAAATATTAGCCCTGTCTGCCTAGATCTGGAGGGCAAAGGGCTGAAACTGGTTGGGTATTTGGGCGGCAAGCTTTTTGAACTTGCACTGTTCACAAAATTATGTGCACCGCCTCTTGCTAGGCCAGATCTTTGAGCTAGTCCGTCCAGGCGGACGGCTGTTATATGAAACTTTCGAGCAGGGAAATGAAGATTTTGGCCGGCCGTAAAACCCTAATTTCCTTTTGAAAGAAGGCGAGCTAGTCTCTGTCCCGCCAAAGGGTTTTGCAGCACAGAATCAATTTTCTGGCCAGCGGCAGAATACATATCCCGATCGCCGGCCTGAGATGATTTGCCGTTCGCCGCACAGAGGCATGGACAACCTTCCTAAGTCCCGCCAATTGAGTGGCCAACCCCATCTGGCAAGGGCAGTCTGGCATGAGCGGCGGCAATGGCAATAATATTTTCTCTGAGAGGCGATTCGAAAGGTTTTGTGCGGCCCGCTTTCATATCAACATGCAACCACATCTGCTCACCTGTTGCGACTTCCACACCCTTATCCGTTACGCAAGAATGCCAGAGGCGGACACGTTTCTCATCTGCGCTGATAATTTGTGTTAATACGGTGATCTCCTCATTCAGTTTGGCTTCCGCCAAGTGCCGGATATGAGTTTCAACTGTATAAACGCTATGACCGGTATCAAGGTAAGCCTGATCCATCCCTGCAGCCGCCAGCAGAGTATCTGAGGCTTCGCTCATCACCTGCAGATAGCGGAATTCTGTCATATGGCCATTATAGTCAATCCAGGCTGGCAGCACCCGGGCGGTATGCTGGCAGAAAGGAACTTGGGCGGTGACATCAACTGCACTATCCGGGCGTTGTTCAATTGTGAGATCATTCCAGTCCCTTAACGCCTGTCCAGCTGCCCAGTGATGGTTTTTCAAGACCTGCAGAAACCCGACCAGATTACGGTCCCGGATCTGTTCCAATTGGCGGACAGACAAATGGCCAGACTGTTCATCAGACTGGCTGACAATTTTGTCAAGCAGCGCATGATCCAACTTCGGAACATCCATCAGCTTTGTCCAGGGCAAGGCCAAAGCCGGGCCAAACTGTGCCAGAAAATGTCGCATACCAGCCTCACCCCCGCCCAAGCGATAAGTTTCAAACAGACCCATCTGGGCCCAGCGCAGGCCAAAACCATGGGTGATGACCTGATCAATATCTTGCGTGGTAGCGATGCCATCCCCGACCAGCCACAGCGCCTCGCGCCAGACCGCTTCCAGCAGGCGATCACCGATATGGGCATCGATCTCAGCACTGAGGAGTACTGGCTTCATGCCAAGTGCGGACAGCAAGACCTCAGCTTTTTGAATAAAAGAATTATCTGTGCCACCAACCAGCTCCACCACGGGCAACAGATAAACAGGGTTATAGGGATGCGCAACAATGATCTGATCTGGATGAGAGCTTCCTTCACGCAGTTGGGTCGGGGTAAAACCAGAGGTGGATGAAGCAATAATGGCATTGTGGTCTACATATGTCTGTAACGCAGCAAAGACCTTGCGTTTCACCGGCAACCGCTCAGGAACGGATTCTTGTATCCAGCATGCACCGGCAACCGCCTCTTCCAACATATCACAGAAGACAAGCTGGCCTTCTTCTGGCAGGGCTGTATCGGCCAGAAGAGGCAGGCTAGCCCGGGCATTTGCCAAAACTTCTGAAATTTTACGGGTGGAATCCGGGTCAGGGTCAAAGATCTGCACTGTCCAGCCATTTAAAATGAAACGGGCAGCCCAGCCACCACCAATAACCCCGCCGCCGATTACAGCAGCTATCTGTGGAATATCTGANCTCTGTTCTTCTCTATCGGTCATTCAGGCGCACGTTTTTNAAGCTGCAATTCAGTCCGCACCTCGTCAGGGGTCATCAGGCCCACCCCCATGGAGTCAATGATTCTAGCCGCCTTGGCCACAAGCTGGTCATTTGTGGTCAATACTCCACGCTCTAGATACAGATTATCCTCTAAACCTACCCGAACATTTCCACCGCACAGAACCGCTGCCGCCACATAAGGCATCTGATGACGGCCAATAGAAAAGGCAGAAAAGACCCAGCTGTCCGGCACATTATTGACCATCGCCATCAATGTGTTTAGGTCATCGGGTGCACCCCATTGAATGCCCATACACAACTGGACCATGACCGGATCATCAATCAGCCCTTCTGATACCAACTGCTTGGCAAGCCACAGATGACCTGTATCAAACGCCTCTATTTCAGGCCGTACGCCTATATCACGCATCAGCCCCGCCATTGCGCGCAACATACTCGGTGTATTGGTCATTACATAATCTGCCTCAGCAAAGTTCATGGTGCCGCAATCAAGAGTGCAAATTTCCGGCCGGCAGGCCACGATATGAGCCACTCTGTCCGCAGCGGAGGCCATATCCGTTCCGGCCNCTTTNAGTGGCAANGGCGCATCAGGNGGGCCAGTGACCAGATCGCCGCCCATTCCGGCNGTAAGGTTCAGCACCATATCCACATTAGCTGCACGGATATGGTCGGTCACCTTTCGATACAGGTCCAGATCACGGGTAGGTGCACCGGTTTGCGGGTCGCGCACATGACAATGCACCACAGCTGCCCCTGCCTTTGCTGCCGCAATCGCCGCATTTGCAATCTGCTGTGGACTGCGCGGAACATGCGGGCTTTTGTCCTGAGTGCCGCCTGAACCCGTCAGGGCCGCGGTGATAAAGACTTTTTTGCGCAAGGTCAANGGCATGGTCTAGCGTCCTTTCAAGGAGCATGTTAANATTTATANTGTGAAAACCTTGCTTTATTTAGGAAGGGATTCACAAGAAAAATCCAAATAATTTTGCTGAAAATTATCTCAAATACGGCGACAGAGGCTTTAAAATGACGGATGTTTACCCCTTGCCTGAAAAACTACAGTTCACAGCAGATGGGCTGATCCCCGCCATCGCCCAGCAATTTGACACAGGCGAAGTTCTTATGATGGCCTGGATGAATGAGGACAGCCTCGCTGAGACACTGGCCACTGGACGGATCTGTTACTGGTCACGTTCGCGCTGTTCCCTTTGGCGCAAGGGCGATACATCGGGCCATATTCAGAAGCTGGTTGAGATGCGCTATGATTGTGATGGGGATTCGATATTGGTGCTGGTGGACCAAACTGGGGCCGCCTGTCATGAAGGCACGCGAAGCTGTTTTACCCGCTGGCTGAAGACAGATGGCAGCGTCAGCAAGGCAGAAACCGCCTACCCCGCAAAGACGCACGAAAGTACGCACCAATGACTAATAAACCGCCAGTAAATCCGCCCATAATCAGCGTATCAAAAGAGATTATCTGGCATATGACTTGCGGACAGTGCGGTTATTACTGGACTGTACCCACCATGCGTGAGGAGGATGACCCCACCCGCCGCGCCTGGACCTGCCCTCTATGCGCGAACAAAAGTACAGCTGTAAGCGCTGATTAATTTAGGCGACGATGTCTTTCAGGCTGTGATCTGCTGTAAGGCTGCATCAAAGCTGTCAACCGTTCTGTCAATGTTCATCAACTTATCTAGACCAAACAAGCCGATGCGGAATGACATATAATTAGCGGGCTCACCAATTTCCAAAGGCACACCCGCTGCAATCTGCAACCCCGCTTGCATAAACTTCTTGCCTGATTTCATATCCGGATCATCTGTGAAATTCACAATCACAGAGGGGGCTTTGAAGCCTTCTGCAGCAACAGAAACAAACCCATAGCTTTCCGTAAGAGCGCGCATTTTGGCCCCCAGATCAATCTGCGCCTGTTTGACCGTACCAAAGCCGATATCCCTTGTTTCATGAACCGCATCACGAAACAGCCGCAGCCCATCTGTTGGCATTGTAGCATGATAGGCATGACCTCCATTTTCATAAGCCTGCATAATCGACAGCCATTTTNTCAAATCTGCAGCATATGAAGTGCTTGTGGTCTTTTCAATACGGTCAAGACCGCCTGCCCCCAGCATAATTACTCCAGCACAAGGGCTAGCTGTCCAGCCTTTCTGCGGAGCCGTTAAAAGGACATCAACGCCCAGACCCGCCATATTCACATAAAGTGCACCAGAAGCCACACAATCAAGCACAAAAATAGCCCCAACCTGATGAGCNGCCTCGGCAATACCTAAAATATAATCATCAGGTAGGAGCATCCCTGCGGAGGTCTCCACGTGCGGCGCACAGACCACACCAGGCGCGAAATCGACAATTTGTTGTTGAATGTCTGCCAAAGGGGAAGGTGCAAAGGGCTGANGTGTGTTTGTACCGGCCTCCGCCTGTTGCTGGCTGGCACACAAAACCTTTGTATCAGAAGAGATCCGGCCTTTTTCAAAAATTTCAGACCAGCGGAACGAAAACCATCCATTGCGGATGACAAGACATTTGGCATCTGTGCCAAACTGGCGCGCAATCGCTTCCATACCAAAGGTGCCACCCCCTGGAACTAGAATTAAGGCCTCTGCGGCATACGCTGACTTCAGACCTTCAGACAGATCCCGCATGACACCTTGAAAAGATTTCGACATGGAATTGAGCGAACGGTCATTAAACACAACCGAATATTCAAGCAACCCGTTCTTATCCACCTGATCGAAAAGTGCCATTTATGTCTCCTTTGAATCAAATATAACCAATATAATGCTACCGGTTAATAAAAATCAGCAACAGAACATAATGCCACAGGCTTTATATACCGATATTNATCTTTGCAGTTTACCATTCAGTTTTAAAAANGACTGGCGATGAAGGGAGACAGACCATGGATGATGCCTCCAACAGACTGCACAAGGTAGCGCCGTATTTAACTGCTTATGTCCAACTTTATTCATAGCTATAAACCTGANTGGACATGAAAAGGCCAAAGCGGTGCTGAGCAGCCTGGTTCTTGAAAAAGTGCCGAGCAGGACCAAAAGACAACAAATTATTTAGAAAAAAATCTGACGGATGTGCCACGGCTGTGGATTTCGTTTAATGTTTTGNNACGGAATAAAGAAAATTAATTGTAAATCAGACCCAGAATGCAGCAACTATTCACTTAATCAGTCATCACTACGGCAGGTGTAAGTGCGCTGGCATTTTAGCGAGGGAGACATGCTAACAGATGTGTCCTCGAGGCCACGTCCTTGACGCATATAAACACACATGCGCGAGCCTGTTTCAGGGTCGATATACTGGCGGCGCAGGCGGCAAACATTTGCGAATTGTGTAGGAGGTTTCGCCTTGCGGCGGCATTTTGCCTTTTCGCGGCCTAAGATGGTTTGCGGCCATTTTAGGCGCAGATTATCCCATAGGGAGCAATGTGCTTTTTCCTCCGACCCCTCATAAATACGCCCTTCACTGGAAGCGGGCCATGACATCAGCAAAATAGCGAGAATAGCACCAATGCCTATAGAAGTAAGTAATGTATAGAGTAACTGATGTATTTTGACTTGAACTGTCACTGTTGAGCCCACTCTTTTCTTCTCAGCAACATCGCGCCGTAACAAATTGCGTATGAATAATGAATCAAGTGTAACGGAAAAAAAAAGATAATGTATAGACCCTGCGACAACAAAAATAAGCTTAGCCTCCACATCCCTTGAAAATTAAAGAAATCTACCTGATTGCCGTATTAGACAATAGAATAGCAAATAGCCGCAGCTGTGAGGACTAACCGGATCGTATTCCTGACAACAGCACACAGCCCTAGAACAGGAGCGGGGACATGAAGAGCAAGTTTTACATGTTGGCTGGATTATTTTCAGTTTTAGTTGGATTATGCTCTTGCCAGTTTTTTGTAGATGGACGCAATGAATCNTTGCTGGTCGTAAGTGCCGCGGACTGGGCTGAATTACATCAGTTTAAAGAAAAGCAGCAGCAGGCAAAACTNGAGATGAATAAACCAAGGGCCCTGCCTGGTTCTGAGGCGATCAGTTTTGCAAACTTGTCTGATGCGTATTTAGCCGGATGTCGAACGTTAGGCATCGTTGAGGTGCATCATTATGGTAGCTATGATGAAGCCATTATACTGATGCGAAATCAAGCCCATCAGCTAGCCGCTAGTGTGATTGTTCCACTTGATATTTATCAGGATAAAACTGTGCGCGTTGATGATTATGCCCGCCTCAATTTCGTGAAAGGCCGAATGTTGCGCTGCCCTNAAACTTCTGTTGAAAAAGAAGCCTGAGAAGATGNATAATATCCTTGACCTTGACCTTTACAGGAAACGCCGTAGTAAAGANAAACGGGCAAAGCGCAAGGCCAGACCGCGAACGGCTGATATATTAATGCAGGCACAGACACTCGAAAAGCTAACCTTGCAAATTGATAATCTGCTGGAAGATAAAGCCCGTGATCAAGCCATGCCTGACGCTGTAGCTATGGCAGCAGGTCGGTATGCGGCAATGCATCTGTACCGAAAACATGGCCGAGCACAAACATTTACCTTTTTTGAAGACTGTATTCAGACAGCTGAAATTTGCGATGATATACTCGCTCAGCTAGATGATGAGCTAGTCTGATCAGGCTTACGCCTAACGGTTCCGGAAATATCGGCACCCGCATCCACAGATAACGCATGGGTAACTAGCTCGCCAGCGATCACTGCTGGTTCTGAGACAGTCAGTTGGTCTGTCTCCAGCACTCCGTTAAAGCGTCCAGCAATAACCATTTCAGTTGCCTTTACTAGACCTTCAAAAACTGCGTCCTTAGCAATCTCAACCGAACCTGCAGTCATTTCGCCTTCNAAGTAGCCATCTATTACAACAGTCTGACCGGGGGCATTGAAAACACCCGTCAGCTTTAAATCAACACCGATATAGGTTGCATCACTCATCGGAGGTCTGCTTGTCTGTCTTGTCTGACAAGTCAGAAGCATGCAAGTCTGTCAGGAACCCCGCTTCTGTCGATACTGCCGGATCTGTGCCAGCATCCNTAGGCTCTGCCCAGTTATGCAGAATATGACAGTTCAATGCCGCACCTCTGTCCATCTGCAGCGCGTTATATTCAATTTCGCCAAAAATGCGAGCAGTCCGCATCATCCAGACACTGGACGCTTTCATNCTGCCCTTATATTCGCCNGCAAAGACACCCAGTTTGATATCAAGGTTGCCTGCCAGTCTAGCCCCTTCATGAAGATGAAGGCGATCTGTCGTGATGTCAGCATTGACCTCACCATGAATATCAAGCGCAGGCGCCTTGAACGGCTTGCCAGTGAAGGTGGCGCCTGCTCCAATAACCGACTTGCGAGAACTGGTTTCTGACATTCTGTGCCTGTTTATTTTTCAGTTTTAGGCAAAGCGACGCCTTCTTTTTGCGGCTTCTGGATGACCTGAACAAAATTTCCGTCAATCTGCGCACCTTCAGCCACTTCAATACTCTTGTAAGTCAGCGAACCCTTGACCGTAGCTTTTGATTTAATCTGCAACCGTTCAACCACAATATCACCATCAACATGGCCGTCTATCACAGCAAGCTTGGCAGTGATCTTACCTTTTACCCGGCCTGTGTCATCGACCGTCAGCTGATCACAGGTGATGTCGCCATCAAGACTGCCTGCTAAAAAGACATGCTCGGGCGAATCAATCTCACCCTTAATGCGGATATTTGCACCTATATGTGCTGTTTGCGGCGCTGCAGAACCTTGGGTTGTTTTATTTCCAAACATAAATTATATCGCTGTATCAATAGGTTAAAAAGTTTATCGTGATGTTCTACGGGACAATGACTCAACAAGAACAGATAATCTAATGTAGGATAAACTAAAATAACTCTAAACACTACATCAGCTATAAATGCCCGCTTNTTTGAGACGTTGATAGATTTTGGTGAAGAACGCAATTTAGTAGGGCAAAGGCAAAGACAAATGGTCGTTGACGTAATTGATATCCGCAAACGGATCGAAAAAATCAGAAATGAAGTGTCTGAAGCGATTGTCTCTAAGCACAGTTACAACCTTCCTGATGAGAATCTGCGAGAGGATGTCAGTTTTTCCATTCAGGATGCAGCGCAGAACCAAACCGGTGCTGACCTGCCACTTGACGAGCAGGTGTCTGCGGAAGAAAGGCGGACGGGCGTAACCGATACCAGCATCTCTATGCATAATGCGCTCACAAAAGCTATGGCCATGCCGGCCTTTAACCTGAATATAAAAAATCGCCAGTCTAGTGGTTTGTTGATTACGCTGATACTTCTGCAGGTGATCTCAAATGTCATATTGATGGCAATTCTTTTGTTAAAATAAGGAATGGCATGTTCAGCTGGTTAATACACAGGCTGGCTTCAGTTTTGCCGCCCGCAATTGATTCCGACAGTGAACAAATGCGNTTTTCAACCACTCAGAAACGCTTGTTTCTTCGCGAAACACGATTCTTGTTTTTAAGCTCTAACGGCCCAGTAGAGTTCTGTCTTCGGCCCGCACATATTTTTACTGGATTTTCTGGCGGAGTCGGGTTAGCTATTCTTGTTTTTCTGGCTCCTGCATTACCGAGTTTACCCTCTCTATCATCCCTGCCTTCTCTGAGTTCAATCAAACAGCTCGTCACATTTATACCATTGAAATCTGACCACATAGGCCAAGAAGATACTGAGACAAACTGGCCATCTCTCTTCAAAGATGCAGTCACAACCACTTTATTGGCTCCACATTTGCCCTCATCGCAAGACCATATCCGTGTGCCAGCTCTAAAGGACCTGACTAAACAAAAATTTCCTTTGGGGCATGGGAACGAGCAAAAGACAAGCTTGATGGCCCATCGGAAGGCGATTATCATAGACCCATCGAAATATTCAGATATTGAAGAGCCCAATGATGAGCTGATTANCGCACCAGCAGCCACGCAGGAAGTTGTCATTTTAGCACCTGCTAAACAAGCAATTAAAGAGATCGCCATTCCACTTGCCCGTCCTGCCACCGAGCCCATGGATCCCGAGTTTGTAAGTTTTGACGGGTTGAATAACCCGCCAATACAAACTCCCCAAATGAAGTTACATCGAACTTTTGCAAATGTGCTGTCAGAGGTTGAACGAATTGAGGTTATGTTGGATAGACTTGGTATCACACCNGACATTGAACTTGAGCAATGGAATCCAGCTCTTTCAGCTTCAGAAGAACATTTACCTACCCTGTATTTGTACAGAGACAGCTGGCGTAAATTGCTGCACATGCTGCCATTACAGGCCCCACTACGTTATTATTACGTGACTAGCCCTTATGGCATGCGCACCAACAAAAAAACTGGCGTGACAAGGTTTCANCACGGAGTTGATTTAGCAGGCACTTGGAAGGCCAAGCTGCGTCCCCCGNCANGTGGNGTGGTCANATTTGCCGGAAGGGATGGCGGATTTGGAAAGGTNATAAGGGTCCAACANGCTAATGGCATTGAAACTGTTTATGCGCATCTGTCCTCTGTNCTGGTTTCTANAGGTANCTTTGTAACCACCCAAGATATATTGGGTACAATGGGTAATACAGGTCATTCAGATGGCATGCATCTTCACTATGAAATACGAATTGATGGCAGATCAAAAGATCCTGAAGATTTCTTTGCCTACGGCCATAAGCTGACGATTACAGGTGCATTGTCAGGCGCGAAGTAACGAAGCCTATTTTTTTTTACTATTTTTGCTCTGCTCAATGCTCTAGCTTTCAGATTGGCACACAGGTTGCAGATTTAATTTATCTCTTAAACACTAAGCAAAGTGCAAAAAGGAAAATTAACATGCGCGATAAAAAACGTAGNGCAGAAAAAATGGCTATCANGTTTGTTGAATTCGATCAAAATGATAAACCAGTTTCTGAAAACCTAACCCCGCTGGGCCTTTATCTGCATGAACATGAAGCCAGTGAGCGAGAACGTGAAATGACTGCTCAACTATCTGCAATGGTTGGAAAACGCTGAGCTNCCTCGACTCCAATTGAAAAGGACCCGACGGTCGAAAACCGCCGGGTTAAGTAAAGCCGCAATCAACTGAGGCTTTGGGAGAAACTGGAAAGGTTATGTCTAGTCCTTATCGGTATTCAGATAATCTGGCCTGCATTCGTCGTTGAGATGAAGATGGTATATTCAACATTTCTCGGTATTTCGCGACCGTNCGGCGAGCTAATTCAATACCCTGTTCTGAAATTATTTTAGAAATGGCTTCATCGCTGAGCGGCTTACTTGGGACTTCCTGCGCGACAATCTTCTTCACCATGTTGCGCACAGAAGCCGCAGAGGCATTCATATCAGAATCACGAGACGCGATATTGACACTGAAGAAAGATTTAAGTGGCATACCGCCACGCGGTGTTGAGATTAGCAAGCCAGTTGTAACACGGCTGACCGTACTTTCATGCATTCCAACTGCCTGAGCCACATCCCGCAAAGACAGGGGTTTAAGATAATCAAGACCTTTTTCAAGAAAGTCTGTCTGATGACGGATAATCTCAGCACTGATTTTCAACGTGGTCTGGTTACGTTGTTCAACAGCGCGTTTCAGCCAACGCGCGTTTGTCAAAGTTTCTGAGGAATAATCCTGCACAGCCTGGTCTGCACGTTTCTGTTTGGCCATCAGCTCAGCATAATGTTCATTCACTATGACCGCTGGCAGGGTTGACCGATTCAATTCAACAGACCAGCCCTTTTTTTTGCGAGTCACAATCACATCCGGGCTAGGCATTTCACGGAACTCAATCCCCAGATCTTCNCCTGGCTTGGGATTTAACGTGCGAATCACTGATAGCATCTCTACAATATCCTCAGGTGCGCATTTAAATTTGCGGGCCAATTGNCTAATCTCACCGCGGCCAAGCTGTTCTAGATTTTCTAGAAGCTGGCTAAATAAAGGGGTAAACTGTTCACCCTCAATCAGCTGGATTTTTAAACATTCCGCCAAATCGCGGGCAAACATTCCAGCAGGCTCAAATCCCTGCAACGCAACAAGAACGTTTTCGGCCTGTTCAACTGAACAGCCACTTTCTTGGGCGATAGCATCAGCGGAACTGCTAATCCAGCCCGTTGGTTCAAGTGCATTGATAAAATGTGTGGCAATNATCCGGTCNGCTGGATCNGTAAANGTCAAATTAACCTGTTTGAACAGCTTCGGGTAAAATCCATCCTCTGAAGACAGGCTATCAATCAGGTCAAAATCACCATCAGCGAAATTCTGTCCTGCTCCTGAATTGCGCGGCATATCAACAAGAGCTGTGTCAAAGCGATTCTCAATTTCTTGGTTTTGGGTTGGATCATCAGCCAGTGCTGCACTTTCGCGCAAAGCAGATACATCATTTTGACCTTCTGTGGTGGTCAAATTCTTGTTTAAGGCTTCGGAGTCTGCTGAGCCACTGGTCTGTTTTCCTGTTTCGCTCAACTTTGTTTCCGTTGCCCCTGTGACTTCCAAAAACGGATTATCATACATCTGTTCCTGCAAATGCTGGGATAATTCTAAATTGCTCATCTGTAACAGTTTAATCGCTTGTTGCAGTTGTGGTGTCATCACCAGAGATTGTTTCTGGCGTAACTTTATAGACTGTGATAATTGCATATCATGCCTCCGTTCATGTCCCTTTCGTCAATCACGGTGCGCAGACGGCACAACTTTTGCAAAATAAACGTTTGACAGGATGATTTGTCAGATTTTCAACGCTATTTATGTATTTTTTTCAATTAGTTAAAAATTTTTATTAATATTTTTTTGTTCTCTGTGTCAGAATTTGGACAGGAAAAACAGGTGTTTCGCCTGAACTTCGGGTGGCACAAAAAAAGCTGAGGAATTTAAGTAAAAAATGTTTTCAACCCGCACAGAGGTTAAACGTGAGCCATGCCGACGTTGTCAGATCCTACGAATTTATCTGGCAATGATTTTAGGGGTGATTGTGTTTGGTGTGTTGGCACGTGAACTGCTGGATAAACTAAACGGGCTTACACCCGCCATGTTTGGGTGGGCTTTTGCTAGCATGCCTGTGTTGTTATTCGGATTTAAATACTTGACACATAAACACAAGAAAACCACAAACAAGACACCTCACTAGAGAGCGCTAGCGTGTGCGAACCAGACGAACCGCCAGTCGTTGATAGGGAAAAAACCGGCCGTAGCTATGACCAGTCATAAAATTGACTGACCAGATATTTTTCGGTGAAATCCAATTTCGCTGCCCTGTCCAATATGGTTCAGATACTGTTCCAGGAAATACAGTTTTATTNATTTTCGGGGCGGGACAACTTTCGCAGACCAGAAATTCAAGTTCCTCTCGGGTTGGCAGACGCCATACGCCGCCCAGCTCACGATTGGCGACTTGAATAGCTTCAGCCACCTCATCCTGCGTCAAGCGAAGAACCTCACCAGTGCAAGCTCCCTCATTAAATTGTTGGCCAACAGTGCAGCGTAGCCATTCTACGCCAGAACGCAGATCAATGACCCTGTCATCCTTTATCACGTAAGCCTCATCAGATGGTGTCTGAGCAAGGACTGGCATAGCAGCCGCCAGAACGCCACCTATNATGACAAAAAGGCCAAAACCAAAGACGAATAGCCTGGGTCTGCGCGACAAACAGGCAAAAACCTGCTTTATTAGATGACNTTTTTGCTTCATATTTTAAATATAAGAAAATTATTATATGTTTACCATGTGAAAAATAGAAGCAAGTTCTCGGACATGAACTGAAAAGACGTTGTCTGCCAGGCAAGCGTAACAGGTAAAAATAAACCTTTATGCTTTATTTGGTATCAAACTTGCACTTTAGAAGGCGCAGGTGGTCCAACTGCCTGCTGAGGATATAAATAGCAAAACAGGTGAATCGCTTATGGATATAGCGTCTCTTATTGGGCTAATTGGCGGAATTGGCATGATCCTAGGTGCAATGATCTCAGGTGGCGGAATTGCTCCCTTCGTAGATGTGCCATCTATACTGATNGTATTTGGAGGAACCGCATTTCTGGTTCTTTATGCTGTTCCTCTGCCTGTTTTTCTGGGTCACTTCGGCGCAATGGGAAAAGCTTTTTTACCGCCAATAAAAAAAATGGATGAGCTTATAGAGCGCATGGTTGAGCTATCAGGGATAGCTCGAAAAGACGGGATGATGGCCCTGGAAGGACAGGAAGTGCCTGACAAGTTTTTCCAGAAAGGCTTGCAAATGCTGGTTGATGGCGCAGATGAAGCTAAGCTAGTGAGCCAATTGAATATGGAGATTAAGGCGATGAAAAACCGCCANGAGGTTAACCAGAATGCAGTCAAGGCATGGATTGATATTGCCCCTGCCATGGGCATGGTAGGCACCCTGATTGGTCTGGTGTTGATGCTNGGCAATATGTCTGACCCAAAGGCGATTGGCCCGGCGATGGCTGTGGCCTTGCTGACAACAATGTATGGCGCAATTATCGCCAACGTTTTNTTCTTGCCTCTGCTGAACAAATTAGAAGGCTATACCGAGTATGANCTGGTCTACCGGGGAATGGTTGTTACCGGCCTGCGTAACATCGCCCGCAGTGAGTCTCCTCGCAACATTCAAGACCAGATGATCGCTAACCTTGCACCAAAGATGCAAGAAAAGCTAGAAATGGCTTAAACTGAGACATCAGGTCCCCGGTAAAGGCTTACAAAATGGCAGAAGATGCAGCGCAGGAAATCGAAGAAGAACAGGAAGAGTGCCCTAAATGCCCTCCTGTAGGCGCACCGGCATGGATGGCAACATTCGCTGATATNGCAACATTGCTGATGGCCTTCTTCGTGCTAATTCTGTCTTTTGCCGAATTTAACGTTCCTAAATTTAAGCAGATCTCCGGTTCACTCCGGAACGCCTTTGGCGTGCAGAAAGTAGTGCCAATTGTTGAACAACCCAAAGGCACCACAGTTCTGTCTCTAAATTTCAGCCCATCTCCAAGCAAATCAGTAACAAATGAAATGACTCAGCAGACCACACAGGTCAATCAACCTGACCTTGAAGTGCAGAATAAAACTAAAGACAGCGATGGTGATGCCGAGGACAGTGCTGATGATGTAATAAAAGCCTTGGAAGAAGCNATTGCCAAAGGTGATATTGAAATCCAAACTTTGGGTGAGAAGGTCATCGTGAATTTCACGCCGACTGAAGCTGAAGAACAGGATCTTCCCCAGCTGTTGCAGAAAACACTGAATGCGGTTGAGCGAGCTAAATCAGCTGCAGGCAAATCTGACCAAGAAGTGATGTTTGGTGGTCTTGAAGGCACGCTAGCACAGCTGGCACAGGCAACAGCTGAGTTGACAGAACAGGCCCAGGAACAAGCCGAAAAGCAACAGAAGTCTGAAGATGATGCTACCAAAGCTGCTGATGAACTCAAAATTGCTCTTAAGCAGCAAATTGATCAGGGACTTGTAGCGGTTGAACAGGATGAAGACAAAGTGATTGTTACAGTCGGAGCCGGAGGGGCCTTTGCTTCTGGTTCTGCAGATTTAACCCCAGAAGCGATTGCCATAATGAAGCAGATTGCTGGTGTGAATTCGGAAAATGATTCTGAAATCACTGTATCTGGGCATACAGATGATGTGCCACTGATATTTGGCTCTCGTTACCGCGACAATTGGGATCTTGCCGCTGCGCGTTCCGCTTCAGTGGTGCAATCTTTGTCTTTTGATGGTGTGATTGCGGATGACAGGCTTGAAGCAATAAGCTATGGCGAAAGCCGNCCAGTAGAGAGCAACGAAACATCTGCAGGGCGTTCAAAAAATCGCCGAATTGAGATAGAAATAAATTATTGATTTTTGTTCGGCCTACCTGAGAAAATTTACTNTTNTCTAAATNCGAANCTNAACGCATTTTNAAAAGAATAAAGGGCATACTTCGCAAATTCATTTTGATTATTTAAGCTTTTACAAATACGCTTATGGATACAGACANAGAAAATCTTCTCTTGCCCATCCTGTAATCTTACTTTTGTAAAAACACTAACCAAACAGATGACATTTTTCTATAANATTTGATTTAAAGCTGCATACTAAACTCTGCAGAATGCATTTTTATGCTCTGAATAGTATTATTAANACGTTTGTAGTAGTTTTTTTATTTGAAGAGTTTTAGAGAGGGATAACTCATTTTGATAGAAAAGAGCACATTTTTTTCAAATGATAATTATTAAATTGCGCTTAAATTATGCATTTAAATGTCATAATTATGATTGTTTTGAAGTCAAAACTCTAAGATATATAAACCACCTTCAAGAAAGGTCTCTTTTTCCTTCCTCAGCCTAGTTTTCGAGAAGCTTGAGATGGCATATCCAAATTCAACACACAAACTTTCTACATATGACTTAGAATGTGAAAACCGCCCCGACGTTTCGAGAAAAAATCCTTCTTTCTCATTGTGTTCTGTTGAGAAAAAAAGCATACCTCCGCGCTTGTTTTTTGACTTAATTTGACAAAAAACCTCTGCTAAATCTCCTAAATAAACAAACACNTCTGCCGCAATAAAACAATCAAAGTCTAATTCTGTGGAAGCCAAATATTCGGCAATATCAGCCTTCACGACTTTGTCATAAACTTGTTTACGTGCGGCTAGCTCAACCATATTTTGAGATAAGTCTATTCCTTCAAGCCTCTTACATTTGTTTCGAATTTTTTCACCTACCAACCCCGTACCACACCCAAGATCTAAAACCGATTCAACAAGCTCATCGCCTTTTTCTTTGTTGAAAAGTTGTGATATTAATTCCGGAATTTTGTAATCTAATTGCCCAACTAATGCCTGTTCAAAACGAGTAGCATATCCATCAAAAAGTTTTTCGACATATCTTCTCGGTGCTGTCTGTAATTTCTCTCCTACAAGACAAGCGATCATGTACTCGATTTCTTCATCATTAGGCCTTAAGGATAGAGCTACTTTGTAAGCTCTTTTAGCTTCAGANTTGAGACCAACNTCCTTAAGAGCGCTTCCTAAATTTTTATGCGCAACCGCGAATTGAGGTTCNATCGAAATAGCTTTTTTATAGGCCTCAATTGAATTCTTTAAATCTCCCTTAGCTTTGTATGCTGTCCCAAGNTTATTAAAGGCTTTGGCATTGTTATCCTTCAAGCAAATAGCAGTCTTGTAACACTCTATTGCTATACCAAACTCATTCCTATCTTGAAAAACAGCTCCCAAATTCGTGTGACCGTCCGAAAATGTCGGGTTAATTTCAATTACACGTTTAAAAGCTGATAAGGCAGCTTCTGAATTTCCTAAAGCTCTATGAGCAGCCCCATAATAAAACCAACCGAGTATCGAATTTGGATTTTCTTGAGTTGCTTTTTTGGAAATATCAAGCATTTCTTCAAATCGACCTTCAAAATGAAGTGAAATTAGCAGCTGGTTATACCTTTCAACTTCTGNAGAAGATTGAATTTCTTCTTTTTTCCTGATTAAATTTGCCAACCGTTTTTGAGCTTTTTGATTTTTTGGAAATTTTTTTAACAGCTCTTCATAAAGACTTTTNGCATCATCCACACGGCCCTTTTGAATGAGAGACTCNGCACGCCGNATTTGATNTTCAATTGACAAAACANTCATTTGTGGCCCCTCATTTCGTCACAGCCGAAAAGCTAATTCAAGCTTTACAAACTATTANNACNCAAGAGATTAATCGAGCAATTCCCATGCCAAAAAAATTTTCAAAATGCTTCACGAGTTGTCAAACAGGGTAAGTTAAAAGCAGCTCTACCAAATTTATCCATGGTCAACCAGGCCAAAGTCAAACTTCAATCTCACAGGCGATTGCACTCACTTGGACTCCAGAATAATAACAAAAATTAACCAAATCTTCTCTTGACAGAGAATGTTATTTAGATCGTTAAAATACAGCAAAAATGGCGTGGTTACAAAGGTTAAGGGTTAAGAACTCATGTTAGAGCAATGTCGCCAATCTATACTGTTTGATTATTTTCTGCATCTATTTCNGCCTGCGCTTCTTTCATGAGAGCAGCGACACGCGCTTCCTCTGCCTCATCGACAATAGGTTCAGGCACATATGAGAAGTCAAAACGGCATTTTTTGTCAAACTGACGTAACATTTCCTGAGCATGCTTTGTTGAGCGTTCTGCAAACACAAACCAGGAACTATAATCCAAATAAAAGCCGTAACTTCGTAACATTATGATCTGAGCTTTATGGAAGTATATGCTTAACATCACATAAACCAACATCAACAGAACCGGGTGAATAAGAGCGGATACAGCGTANGTGATCAGCACCACACCCAAAGGAGCCCACATTTTGTGATACAACAACCAAAATATTGGAGCTATGGCTGCATAGGGAGAGTAATCTGTGCGGAACAAAAGAACCCGACGTCGCATATCTCGTAAAGCTTCAAAACTGTAATAACTTTCCTTCGGGCCCATGTCATGCTCAGGCTTTTTTTCAGTTATGGCTTGGACCTCTTCATCAGAGGCGTACTTATAGCTGCATTCCATTGGATTGTTGACAAAAATTTCAAAGAATTCACCATTTCGGAAAATAGTCAACAAAGCAGGCACTTCATTATAAGACTTTAGTGTCTCGTCGAATTTATCTATATCACAGATTATCGGATTACCATCGAGCGCAACAATAACATCGTCTTGCTTCAGGCGCAGTTCCCGTCCATAGGAGGAAAGACGACCCAACGTTTCAATTGCAATAAAGGCCTTGCCTTTATCNGGTGGCAGATCTGTTTGGATGTCATTTGTCTCATCCTCAGCCATATTTCGCAGCCTGCTTGCAGTTCACAATAGGGTCCAGACCTCAAGGAAAACTGATCTTATCCTGCTGCACTTCTAAAAGGCGCAAGATTTTAACATTTTGTCCTGCTAACATTTCAACTTGTGCAGATGTACTTTTCTGCGCAGCGGACAAAGCGCCAATTTCGGTATTTTTAATTAGCTTTCCTTCAACATTCTTAATGGATTTACCAAGCGCTGCTTCCATGCTGGCCAGTTTGACCGCCAATTGGTTGTTTTGCCCCATAGCTTTTGAGATTACTTCTGTTGAGAGACTTTCAGACAAGGCCTTATTCGATTCAGCCATCGATGCGGTTGAGGCCTGCATTTCTGCTGCNAGTGTGCCTGAGGTCNGCTCNATAAGTTTCATCATNTGAGTCATTTTATCNGATGATTCCTTATTNAGAGCGACCANTTCNGCCTGNTGTTCCAGTGCNACATTCAAATCNGTCAGAATCGTATTTAAATCATCAATATTCTCAGCGAAGACAACNAGTCCTTCNCGATTTGTNTTTGTCATGAGACGCAATTCGCCCAGCGTTTTAAAATATAGCACAGCCGAAAAGCCTATACCGGCGATTGCCGCTGCCATAGCNGTTACAAAAGTAATGGTAGTGTATTTATGAATTTGAGACACTTTGCTCTCCAGCTTTTTGTGTTCACGTTTAACCTGACTGTATTCAGAAGTNACGTCNGTTGCCGCGTCAGCCGCATCCAAAGCCAGCTTGATGCTCTCTTGTACCGAATTCAGTTCGCTAGACATTGATTTCAATCCTCATTCAAGCCTGCATAAAAGGTNACAAGTGGTCTTACCCAGTAATATCAACCGCACCTGGCCGTTTCTTGCGCGATTTTTCCCGCCAAGCCTTAACAGACGGGGTTGTTTTATAATATGCACATTGCATGCCAGTTGCCTCATATACGGTCTGTGCGGGCAGGTTTTTTCCTTTAAATCCAAACTTGCGGCATCCCCATGGCCGGTGCGGGTCATAGGTAATGAAAAAATGCCGGCANCCGTGACAACTCAGCCGGAATTTTGACAGGCTTTTCACCCTTCCCCCCTCAGCTTTTCAAGCAAATCATGAATAACATATCGCAGTCCACCAGCAAAACAGGCCAACGCGCAGACAGCCAATCCCCAGCCACGAACTCCATAGCCTGTCTCAAGATAATTAGAAGCCTCGAGCGCAAAAAAAGCGGCTAGCACAAAATAACAGACTGTGCTGATCAACGTTCCTACAGTACGTTCATGTGATTTACGCCTCATAATCTGTCCTNTTNCTATTTTTNGCTGTCAAAGGCTGCCCATTTTCTGTGAAGCGCATTGTTTCTGGAATCTCTATCTCCGGCTCGTCAAGAGCTTCACCTTTATCTACACGATACAGATAAGCCAAAACAACCGCTACTGCCTGATAAAGCTGCTCGACAATTTCTGCACCAATCTCACCTGTATAATATAATGCACGTGCCAGAAGCGGCGAACGGAATATAGTGACTTCTGCTCCTTTTGCCCGAGCAATGATCTGATGGGCCATATTGCCCCGACCCATTGCTAGTATCCGTGGTGCTTCTGATGAGCCCACTTCATACTTCAGCGCCACGGCAAAATGGGTTGGGTTGGTAATTACAGCTGTTGCATCAGGCACATCATCGAGTGCGGCCTGTTGACGCCCCGCATTTGCTGCTGTTTCCATCTGCATACGGCGGATCTTTGCTTTGACCTCTGGTGAACCTTCCGTTTGTTTGTATTCATCCTTAACTTCCTGTTTGGTCATCCGCAGTGACTGAATATGTGTGTAGCGCTGCCAGAAATAATCAATCATCGCAATAATTGCCAAAATGATCAAAAGCATACCCAATAGAAAGGGAAAATTCAAAAGAGAGGCAATGGTTGCTGTCTCCAGATCACGCGACGGCAACTGCAGCACAGACGGCAAGCGGAGATAGATCACACCAGCGGCAATAGCAAATAACAGCACCACTTTGAGTACAGATTTTGCCAATTCCATAAGGCCTTTTGGGCCAAACATCCGCTTGAATCCTTGCAGAAGGCTGAGACGGTTGCCTTTAAAATTTAGAGCCTTNGGAGCAAAATTCAGTCCGCCGACCGCAACCTGCGTGGCAATTACAATTATCATCATCGGTATACCAACGAAAAGACCAGTTATAATAATAGAGAAGACCAAGTCATTAAACCGTTCAAACGCCATCGTCATNAGATCATCNGGCCTNGTAAAATGAAANAGNCGTGACCAATAGCTNAGGGCTTTCTGNGCAAAAAGCGGCGTTACNAACATCAGNAGAAAGGCTGCAAACATCGAGGTGAAGACAAACATCTCCTTCGAGGTTAGCACCTTGCCATCTTCAGCCGACTTCTCCAGCTTCCGTTGGGAGGGGTCTTCGGTCTTTTCCTGACCGTCCTGACTTTCTTCAGCCATAGGTCATTGCCCCCATCACAAGTTGAAAATTATCAATTGTGGAACGCACCAACTCCTGTAACGCAAGCGATATCACTCCAATTGACATATAAAGCACCACAAAAACAGCCAACATCGAGATAGGAAAGCCAAAGGAAAATAAATTCAGCTGCGGCGCTGAACGCGTAATAACTCCAATTGCCAAATTAATGAGCAACATTGTGATGGCAATTGGCATCATGATAATCGTGGCAGCCAAAAACATCGATCCNGCGGCGGCAATGCCACCTTCAATCAAAGCGCCAAAGGCAGGCATTTCACCAATAGGCAAATAACTGTAACTATCCAACATTGTACGAAGTACTACGAGGTNCCCGTTCAANCCCAGAAATATTACGATCAAAAATAANGANAGCATTTTTGAGACAACCGGTGTCGAAGCNCCTGTNCTAGGGTCAATCTGTGCAGCAAAGCCAAGNCCGGCAGAGGTTGCAATCTTTTCACCTGCCAGAACCGCTGCTGAAAACCATATGGTAATAATTAAGCCGGCTGACAGGCCCACAACAAGTTCGGTGACAATCACCCCCAGAATTTGCAGTTCGCTGAAGCTATCAACTACGGGCACCGGTACATAGCCCATGATCACAACACCTAGAAGCGCAGACAGGATGACACGTACCTGCAAAGGCATATTGGCCGCACCAAATACTGGTACGGCTACTAAAAAGGCCCCAATTCGAATCGTCGCCAGAAAAAATTGGGCTAACATAGACATAACCGACTGCAGTTCCAGCCCTGGTAAGCCGCCCATATCATGCAGCAATGTGAGAGGAAGGTGCATATTCGCAGACTCCCTGCTCAGCCAATCTGAGTAATTTGGTCAAAGATGAACGCAAAATAATCAGTTAAGCTAATTAACATGAAATTTGCAGCAAATCCAAACGTAAGCAGAACTAACACAAGCTTGGGTACAAAGCTAAGCGTCATCTCGTTAATCGAAGTGGCTGCCTGAATAATCCCAATCAGCAGCCCGATAGCCAAAGCGACCCCTAGGATGGGTCCGGCAACAATCACAATCTGCCACATTGCCATGCGCAGGAATTCAACATTCATATCAAAATTAAACATTTGCCAACCCCTATTTTATTGTTTTGTGCCTATCAGGCCGTATAGGTTGCAACAAGTGAACCAACCGTCATGGCCCAGCCATCAACCAGAACAAATAACAACAGCTTGAAAGGAAGCGAGACAAGCATCGGGCTCAGCATCATCATCCCTAGCGACATCAAAACGGAGGCAATTACCATGTCAATCACCAAAAAGGGCAGGAATAATAGAAAGCCAATCTGAAACGCTGTTTTAAGCTCTGAGGTTATGAAGGCAGGCAGTAGGATCGTAAGCGGGACGTCTTCTGCTTTTTCAAATCCAGTTTCATTTGCCATATCAGCAAACATATTTAAATCATCTTTACGAGTGTTTTTCACTAAGAAGCCCTTCATTGTGTTGCTGGCATTGGTCAACGCAATATCAGCTGATATATCACCATTCAAAAAAGGGTCAGCAGCGTCTTCATAAACAGAAGTGAGCGTTGGTGCCATAATAAATAAGGATAAGAACAGAGCAATCGCAATCAGCACCTGATTAGGCGGTGTCTGCTGTGTACCCATCGCCTGTCGCAAAATGGACAACACAATAATTATCCGAGTGAAAGAAGTCATCCCCAGCACCAAAGACGGCAACAAGGTCAGTGCCGTCATCAGAGCCAGAACCTGCAAAGACAGACTATAGGAGGTTGAACCATCACCATATTCCGTTGAAGTCAGGGCTGGCAGGCCGCCGGTCAAGCCAGCTAAATTGTCAGCTGCAATTGCTGATGCATCTGTTGCTATAAGAATAGTTACGCTGATTGCAGCCACCCCTAGAAAGCTGGAAAGAAGCAGCATCAGTTTTGAAAAGATTGTTTGATGCATCATTATTTTTTTCTCCAACCTTTGAATTTTGCAGCAAATGCAGCAACTTCTCCGGGGTCAATCTCGTGGGAGTCAATACCTTGCCCATGCGAAAGTTCAGTGATGTGTTTGCTCTGCGGGAAAGCTGGCGTAGTCAGCTCAAGCGTGTCCTGTTTAGATACAGGACTTGAAGTTGAAGGTTGACTAGAGGGTTGCTCATCCGCAGCAAAAGCTGTTCCAACAGGCAGCTTTGGTATTTGCTGTGCAGCCGGTGATACTGCCACAAGTGAGGGCTGAATTCCTTTTCCACAAAGCATAACAAATTCGCGACTATCAATGGTTATTAAACGCAACCGTTCAGCAGGACTGACAGCTATTTCCTCAATCACTTTAATCCGCTGCCCTTTCTGCAAGTTGGCTTTTATCAAGCCGCTCTTCATCCGCAAAAATACCAACAGACCAACCAAAAATGACAGAAATACAACAGTAATCACAATCTGCTGCATGCCTACAATTTGAGTGATCATCATCTGGATCCTTTCTCAAGTTCAGCTCTAGCTTGCGTAAAATACAGGCCAGCAATCTGAGAGAGGCAAAAAATATGCCAGCAGAGCTGATCTTGCTGGCAAAATTTTAACTATATGTTTTTATTTTCTTTTTTAAGGATGCTTGGCTTTGGCAGAAGATCCAAAACCTGTTGTCAGTTTCTTGACAGACTCATTGCCATTTGCTGCTACAAGCTTTCAACCCGCTTTTCAGGATCAACAATCTCTGTGAAGCGCACCCCGAAGCGTTCGCCAACCATAACAATCTCACCTTTAGCAATCATGGTTCCGTTAACTAAAATATCTAGCGGGTCACCGGCTAGCCGATCCAGCTCAATAACAGAACCCTCATTCAGTCGCAGCAAGTCTCTGATTTTGATTTCTGTGTTCCCAACTTCAACAGCCAGCTGAACTTCTATATTTTCAAGAACACGCAAATTTTCGGATGAGGTGCCGCCAGAAGCTGCACCCGGTGGTGCAGAGAAATCACGAAGTCCATCTTCTTGATTCTGCTCATTTATTTCTTGTTCTTCAGCCATAATTGTCATCCTTATCGGTTCATGCCAGCAGTTCGGCCGGCCTGCTATTACATGCGTTTTTGCAAGCTAATCGCCGACTTGCCCGCTACCTCACCCATTTCACCGGTGAAAAACACTTTATCTTCAATTTTAACAGTAACCCCATCATTTACGTTGATAGGAACAACGTCGCCAGTTTTCAGCCTAGTCATATTCCCTACTGACATCACCGGTTGCCCCAGAAGAGCCGACAGATTCAGCGGAATATTTAAGATTGCTTTTTCCATCATTTCACGCCAAGAAATATTTTCTTGGTTGGAATCTGATTGCACCCGCGAACGCAGCTGCGAAGCAATAGGCTTCAGTGTCTGTAAAGGGTAAACAAGATCAAGAGTATCTGAACCCGCTCCCGGCAGCTGGATAACAAAAGAACAGATGATGACTAGTTCACTGCCATCAACAACTGAGGCAAACTGAGTATTTATCTCACGACCCTGTTCTATTAGTGTCACCGGCATCAAATCCCGCCAGGACGTCATAAGCGCTTGATTCAACCCATCAGATACTAGCTCAATAACTCGTTCTTCTGTGGAAGTGAATTCGTTTCGACTTCCACCACCACTATTGATGTTTCCCCCATAATATGAGGCGGTAAGTGTTGAAATAAATTTTGGTGGAATTGCCAAGAGAAAAGCGCCTCGCAATTCTTCTATGCGAGAGATATTCAAGTTCATAAATGCATCAATGCTAGCACAATATTCGTCGAAGGTTTTCACCTCTGGTGCAAAAGAGGTTATTCGCGGCTGAATACGCAGCATTGGCAAAAACACCGCCCTTGCCTGCCTAGCAAAACGTTCATTCACCTGACGCAAGGCATAATAATCACCCATCAGACTGAGGTCATCCTCACCAAAGGCAAATGGGCGAACATCGTCTGATGATGACCTGTCGATATTGAGGCCCTGAGGGCTGTCCTGCAACCCCTCCATCAGTGCATTCACTTCATCACTAGTCAGTTTTTTAGAAGCCATTATTTTAGCTCGTTAACGTTACAAAACTCTTCACATCACCCATTAGTCTTATAAAAAATCATTGAAGAACAAAAGAGGTAAAGTGAACTTCTTCAATGCCACCAAAATCTTCAAGTTGCATCAGCTTTGCATTCACACCATCTGCAAGCGCGCGGGCCAAAGCTTCCCGTCCCTGTTTGCCCTGAATGTCTTCTTCAGAAAACTCGCTCATCACATTCAGAATTTCTGAACGCAACGCAAGTTGGTGATCCTCCACATTTGAGATAACTTCATCATCATATTGAGTAGATACACCAAGACCAACCTGTAGAAACTTACGTGATTCCCTTAAATTTGTCGTGAAATCGCCCGGAAATTCAAAATAGGTAGTCACAAAGGTTTCAATTTCAGGTGTTTCCTTAACAACCTTTTCATTGTTGAGGGCTGCTTCTTCTTCAGCCTGGCGTTCAGCATCTGCCTCTGCCATTTTCTTCTCTATAATGGATTCAATTTCATCAGAGGGATCAGGCTGGCTCCCGCCAAAAAGAATATAGCCGCCCCCAAGGCCAGCTCCGATCAGAACTAGTCCTGCGACCACAAATATCAGAATTCGAAGAATAGCGCCTTTTTTCTTTGGCTCATTATTTTCTTCATCTGCCATCTCTATCTCTCCTTAGCTTTGATAGCGGAATTACCCCACTACACTGTCTTCAACTCTTCTTATATTGTCAGTCCTCTGAACTATTTGGGAGGTTACGCCTTCAAATTAATTAACCCATCTGATGTATCTGTGTCACCTGCCCGACTATCATTTTCAGCCTCAGCCAATGTGCTATTTTGTTCCTGATGTTTGTCCTGCTGGCCAAATCCACGGCTCTGTCCACCAGTATAGGCGTCAAATTGGCCTAGCTTCAAACCCGCGTCACCGAGCATCTGCGCTAACCGGCCCTCTGCTTCCATCAACAATTGTGCAGCTGCACCTGTTTCGGCCCGTAAAACCACATTTGTCTGTTCCTGCGCTACAGAGAGTGTGACCTTCAAACGGCCCAAATTACGCGGATTAAGCTCGAATTCCAGGCCTTTACCACCTCTTCTGAATTCACGGTCAATCCGGCGCACAAGCTGTTCTGTCCATTTTTCATTCTGCATGTCTAAAGAATCAAGCCACTGTTCAGGCAAGTCGGCCTGAGTTGTTCCGGTAAACGCAGAACCTGAGCCTGAATGCTGGCCACCGGTCTGAGTAAAGCTTGTCTGTTGGATGGCTGCCGACGGGCTCGTCTGAGCATCAGCAGTAGATGAGGACAGCTGAACAGAAGGAGCAACAACACGAGCGGGCCTTTCTGCAAGCCGCCCTGCCAACTCTGGCATCCGTTCAGCTTTCAGGCTGGCAGCATCTAGAGCATCTATGACTGCTAACTCATCGCCTAACTTACCTAACGGTGCGCTATCTAAAACGTCTGCTTTCAACACGGATCTTTGCGGCATGTCATTTTGTAATAGGACAGTCTGATGGGCAGTCGTCTTCACTTTTTTCGGGCTGATATCAGAGCGCTCAGGCGCTGCTGAAGCAGATTTTTGAATTACCCGAGGTAATGGAGGGCCAATAAAATCTTCATCTAAATCGGTAGGCTGCTGAAACTGTGCTGCAGATGTCTTTGGATTAGCCTGTTTCATATCTTCGGCAAGGGAGGCCATCTGGGATTGGTTCTGCAGATGTATCTGACTAGCTAAATGCTGACCACTTTTAGATATTTGATTATCAGCAGCCAGCAGTCCAGCATCAGGTGTCTTGTCCGCCTCTGGTTCAAAATTGTCTGTTTGCAGCTCAAAATTGTCCGTCTGTACATCATCAGAAGCATTTGGAATTAATGCAGCATTAACCTGATCCGGAACACTCTTTTTTAACGTCCCCAGCATTGCCGCCATATGGGGATCAAGACTCGGCTCATAATTAGAATTTGTGTCGCCCGCCTGTAAGTTTGACTGGGTAGGCTCAGCGCCATCTTCAGTTTCTGCCTCTTGAATTCCACCGAACAAAGCAGCAAAAAGTCCAACAGCCCCTGCATTAGCAGTGGCATCCTCTCCGGTCGCAGTTCCCTTTAAAACTTGTGCTTGGTTGCCAGATGTGGCCATGATTTTTGACATCAACCTGTCCTGTTTTCCTAAATGCAGACGTAAGAACTCGCCTACCTGAGTGCAAGTTGAATGCCAAAACCTCGAACCGGGCCGGTCTCAATGCTTTGAGCGGCGTGTGCGCAACTCTGCCAGCCTTTCATCAGCCTTATCCTGTGCAGTCTTTTTAGCCTGGCTGGTTAATTCATCAGCCCGTTCTTGTTTTCTGGCCCGTTTCTGCTCCGCGCGCGCCAAGTCAGTCTGCATGGTCTGGAATTCCTTATCCAGATGCGTGCAGCGATTGGCCACCATTTCAAGCTGATCACGCACCCGCGTACTATACCAAGAGGCAGAATATAGAGCCATTGCTGTCTGTGCATCGTCAGGACATTCGGCCTCCTTTACCAGATTTTCAAGCTGGTTACGCATATCCTGATTTTTGGACAACTCCTCACGCAGCACATTTAAAGACTGGCGTTTTCGAGAGGCTTCGAGCTTGTCACGTAAAGCCATTTTCTTAAAAATAGAGGCTCGCTTCAGCTTGTCTTCATAACTCATTTTACGGATCCGCCAAAGACGCCCTGAAGTCCGACAACAGACTCATCAAAAGACGATTTCTCATCAAACGGTTGCTGAATATGACCCATTAATTGTGGCCAGAGCTGGACAGCAAGATCAAGATCAGGATCCTGACCAGGGCTATACCCACCCATTAAGATCAAGTCACGATTTTCAAGATAAAGTGAAACAAGACGTCGAAACACCACAGCATTTTCTTTCTGCTGAGGTGTAACAATTTCGTTCATCACACGACTAACAGAGGCTGGAACGTCAACAGCGGGGTAAATTCCCATCTGGGTCTGCTGACGCGACAGCAGGATGTGTCCGTCTAAGATCGCCCTTGCTGTGTCCACAACCGGATCATTAGTGTCGTCTCCATCTGCCAGAACCGTATAAAATGAAGTGATAGAACCCTGATCTTTAAGTCCTGTGCCCGACCGTTCTATTAACGCTGGAATTAAGGACACAACAGATGGGGGATATCCTTTTGATGTTGGCTGTTCGCCAAGAGCTAGTCCGATTTCGCGTCTTGCATGTGCGACACGTGTTAATGAGTCCATAATCAAAAGAACATTTTTGCCTTTATCCCTAAAATATTCAGCAATTGCTGTTGCACGATTTGCTGCACGTATGCGCAGTAAAGGCGATCTATCAGCTGGTTCTGCAACAACCACAGTTCGGTTTTTTGTATTTGCGCTAAAAACTGCTTTCACAAATTCACCTACCTCACGGCCCCGCTCCCCAATTAAGCCAACAACTACAACATCGGCTTCCGTGAAGCGAGTCATCATGCTAAGCAAAACGGATTTACCAACACCAGAGCCAGCAATGATCCCCAACCGTTGACCCTGACCAACAGTCAAAAGCGAATTTATTACCCTCACACCCACATCAAGACGAGTATCAATGGGCTTGCGAGCAAGAGGATTGATTTTTACCCCATCAATTGGCCAGCTATCTTTCAATTTTGGCATCACCTTGCCATCAAGACTTCGACCAAGGCTGTCAATTACACGTCCCAGAAGACCCTCACCAACTGGAATCATATAGCCATCATCATATACAGACACCTTAGCGCCAACACTTATGCGCGCGCCCGTTTCATGGACACACAAAAGGTTGTTTTTATCTTGAAAACCGATTACTTCCGCTACAATACGGCTACTTTCTTTGGTTTCAATCCAACATAATGTGCCGATAGTTGCGGGAAATCCATCACATTCAATTATATGACCATCAAATCTACTAACGCGACCAAAAAAATTTGGCTGTATTTGTTGAGCCGCGCCCTTGGCTGCCCTTATTAGGTTTTGCGTCAACGCATTCATTAATCATCACCTTCAGTTGGCTCAAACCCTTCCAATACAGGCAAAGATGAAATATCATTTTCTAAATCAACTTCCTCACTAGAATCCGGAAGAAACGCAGGTCGTTTCGCAACTTTAGCGCGTTGCAAAGAAGAATTTGAATCTGTAGCCTCTTCTGTATCGGCGCCAGAAACTGGATCGCTTGCTTTATAATGATCGTCAGACTGTAACTGCTCATCTCCAGTTTCAATTGGCTCAAAACCTTCCAATACAGGAATAGAGGATGTTTCATCAGCAGTAGCCTCTGA
>PBLM01000038.1 GCA_002721775.1 Rhodospirillaceae bacterium
AAGACAGGACTATCCCTCTATTATCCAGATATGTAAATAATAATCATTCGCAAAGAATTAAGTAGGAAATACCAAAAGCTATCCATATTGAGGAAAACAAGCTATATCTCCTCTATTCAACAAAATCAGGGACACTTTTTCCGAGGAACGACTTAATTCCTATCTGACCGTCAAGACTTTGTGCTGACAAGGCAAGATATCTGGCCTCGCAATCCATTTGGGTTTCTAATGGCGTTGTCGAACTACTATTCAACAAATCCTTTATCCGACCATAAGCCATTCGTGGCCCCGCCGCCAGCATTTCGGCTAAACTGCCCGCCTCATCCATTAGTTTAGTGGCTTCGACAGATTTGTTGACAAGGCCCCATTCAACAGCTTCTTCAGCCGTCAGCATCTTGTTGAAGAAAAAAAATTCCTGCGCCCGTCGGACACCGATAATGCGCGGCAAATACCAGGTTGATGACCCGTCAGGACTCAATCCGGCCTTTGTGTAGGCTGAAACAAAACGCGCCGAACTTGCAGCTAAAACAAACTGGGGAAATCCTAGAAAGGCAAGGCCACCACCTGCAGTCACTCCATTCACAGCTGTGATGATTGGTAAAGTCATGCGTGCGAAACGACTGATCGCCCCATGCAAGTAATGCGTAACCTCGTGAAGATGAGCGCCAACTGCATCACCATGCTGATCAAAAGCTGCAAGATCACCACCTGCACAAAACGCCTTTTCGCCTGCACCTGTAATGACCAGCGCCCGCACCTTTGGGTGATCTGTTAGACTTAAGCTGGTCTCAAAAAGAGCTTTCGCCATATCAAGATCAATAGTATTCATCTGTGCCGGCCTATTCAGTGTAAGTGTTGCCACTTTTCCCTGAATATCTGTTTCTAAGGGGGACATTTGTACGCTCCTAAACTGTATATTTGCTTTTCTGTGTATGAGCCTAACATTCTGTAGCTATCCTCATCAAATGATAGACAAAATACGAACAGACGGTGTGGTTTGAGTTCAAGGTCATAAATTGAGGGGAAACAAATTATGTGTATCATTATTGCAGGAATCGTAGCCTGCCTGGCAATGGATATTTTTCAACGTGTGCTGCTTATCACGTGCGGCCAACCTCCATCAAATTGGGCTGTTGTTGGCCGCTGGGCGGTTTATGTTCTGCGAACAGCACGCCTTTACCAGCCTGCTATTGATAGTTCAGCTGAAATTAAGGGCGAGCGCGCATTTGGCTGGGTTATCCATTATGCAGTTGGAATTGGATATGCTTTAGTTTATTCCGGTTTAATGCAAGAAGGTCTGTTAACTGCCAGTTTATTTGATGGACTTGTTTTTGGCATTTTGTCTGTCATTATCCCCTGGTTCTTCTTTCTACCTGTAATGGGAAAAGGTATTATGGGCCGACACACAACTACCCCGGCAAAAGTCTGTCTGCTGGCTTTGGCAAATCATTGTGTGTTCGGACTGGGGATGGCTGCCGGGTTTCAGGTGTCTGTCTAAAAATCGGCGAGTATTGACAACAACTGACGGCGCAGCTGAACAAGCTTTGCTTCCAAGAGCGTATTTTCAGCTCTTAACTGGTCAAGTTCGTTCAAGGTCGCCTGTGATTGCGATTCTGCGTGCATAGAGGCAATTTGCAGATCGGCCTTACAGCTATTATAACGGCTGATATCTGCTGCAGTATTCCCCTCCAATATGCATTTATGGGCATAAGCTGGTGATATGATAAGAAACACAACAATGGGAAATGCGAAGTAATTTCCTCTATTTACCAAGTTTTTCATGAACAAAGCTGTATATTTCATCTTTCATACGTCTGTAAGTAACCATTTCATCATCTTCTGTAAGGCGCATCGAACCACCAACTAGAGCTTGTCGCCTGATCATACAAAAAACTTTAATATGTCGATAAGTCTCATCTGAGATTTTTTCGATTTGTTTTCTAGCAAGCATGGTAACTCTTGGTTCAATAAATTCGGAGTTGACAGCGGCTTTCATTCTTGAGGCAGCATCAAAATTCACCTTACCCATTTTGCTAATTGCGCTATTTTGTGTGATTTTAATCTGGTTTTCAAAACTTCCTAAATCAGAGGCAGTTGGTTTTGGTAATTCAACGAAAAAGTTTGAATCATCTGGACCTGGCGACATTTTCTTGTACCCAGCCATTCTCATATTTGCGATAACCAAATCTTTGTCTTTTAATTCCTTCATAGCAATTCTAATAGAAGTTGTAGAAACACCAGGATCATAGAAAATTGAAGCTAGATCTAGTATCCGCTTCATTCGACCTTCTCTTTCAAACTCAATCTTCCGTAATCCCTCTATCTGCACTTCCGAGGGGTCGATGTTGCCTAGCGTCTCCAATAAATCTTCAAGTACCTGCTCAGCCATTGACGCTACGGCAACAGAATATGAGTCATCTGAAATTTTTGTGTCAAATTTAATCATTCCTGCCCCCCCCTCTTAGAGTCTATCAAGCAAATAGCAACAGACCAAACAACTTTATATAAACTAATTTTCAATTTAGCTAAAAAAAAGGCAAAACTAAATAGTTAGATTCAAGACGCTTCGTTTTTTTGCATCGCTCAACCGTATTTTTAGCGCTTCGGTGCAGCTATAATTTAGGCATCTTTTTCAAAAAATTGAGACACATGCTGCTGGAAATGCAAGTGCAAGACATCACTCTCTTCGGATTGTTACTACCTGTGCTCCCTCTAAACATAGTTGCCCTACGCTTGAGGTGTACAGCGCTGGCTGAGCTGATACGATAAATTCATGAGATGGCGAAACAGACTACTGATGACAGCTGGCCACCATTTATACCCTATCGTAAGGTGCGCATTCCTAAAACGCGAATTAAATGTGAAATTAAGTTTGTTTTTTGCTGGATTGTCTTTCTTGCCCAATTTTCTAGCTTTTGGGTTGCATATTTTGAAAGTAAGTACGGTGTCTCACGGACTATTTGTTTCATCATAAAGCATTATGTCGATTTCTGTTTTGCTATTCTTTTATGAAATCAGTCTGTCAACTGAAGCCCTGTCACTGCATATTGCCGATATTTACAAGTCTGGGAATTGATATCCTTCAAGGAGATTAACCTCTTCGCCGGTTGATCAAGCTTGAGCAAATACCCGTGTGCTAATATAGTTGAAGCTTTCTTTCTTTCTTTAAAATGTTATAATTAAAACTATGCCCGCTATTTCCCTGCCTTTTTTTAATGAAGACCCATTATCTATCGATATACGTAGAGGTAATGCTATCGAATCCACTCATTTAGTGGATATAGCTGTCGTTGATTGTGATGGGCGCATTTTACTTGGGTATGGCGATACAGAACGAACGGTCTTTCCTCGGTCGGCGATGAAACCGCTTCAGGCGATTGCGCTGATTGAAGAACTGCATAATAGAGGTCTAGAGGCAAACTTGTCTGAGGAACTAATTTGTGTGACCTGCGCTAGCCATAATGGCCAGCCCGCACACCTTCATGCCGTAAGAAAACTGTTATCTGTCTTTGGCCTTGCCCATGATTATCTAGCATGCGGGGCACATTGGTCCCTTGACCAGGTCAGCCTGATTGAGCAAGTACGCAGCATTCACCAGCCGTCCCGTCTACATAATAACTGTAGCGGTAAACATGCCGGCATGCTGGTCTTGGCTCATTTGATGAACGCACCTCTAGTTGGCTATCACCGTCTTGGTCACCCTGTCCAACAAAGGATCCTTGGCTGTCTTGAGTCGATGACTGGATGCGATTTGATGCAATTTCCTGCGGGTATCGATGGNTGCGGTGCCCCAGCTATTTCAGGACCACTTGGTAATTGGGCACGTGGTTTTGCTTTGTTTGCTGCAAANACAGCTCTGCCAGAAGCTCGCCAGCACGCCTGTCAGAAGTTGGCGCAGTCTATTGCTGCGACCCCTCACCTCATTGCTGGTGATAGGCGGCTATGTACCGATATTAATAATGCTCTGGGGTCAGATGTTACTGTAAAAGTGGGGGCTGAAGGTGTTTATGCAGGTGCTTTTCACGATCTTGGATTGGGGTTGATGCTGAAAGCCCGTGACGGAGCAAAGCGTGCAGCAGAACAGGCCCTCCTGCATGTGATAAAAATCCTCGGAATTAATCTACCTACACAACTAGAACGTTCCCTCTGCACCCCCCTAACAAATTGGTCAGGTGAACGCATTGGCGATATTGCCATTCGCAACCATAAATAAGCAAACCACCTCTCTTTCCAGTATCCTTCAAAGAAATAGGTACATTTGATTACTTTCCGATATTTTCCATTCAATNTTGCAGGTGAGGAAACAACTGCCATATTCATTAATAAACGACGTCGACATCTGTTTGAAGTGCTCAAAACCTTTCTTAACATTAAAACGTATACGCGTAGGTAGATAGAATTTGGTTATATGGCAAATCTCCTTAGATAGAAGACCTATTGGCCTGGGGCTTTATAAGCTCCTGCCAATTGTGCTGCTTTGGCACCGATAGCATTAAAATCAGCAACCTCAAGAAGCTCCATATGCGCAAATGCGCCAGATGCCAGAATCAGGATCTTTATTGCGGCCATAGTTTCAAAATCTGGAGCCTCTCCGATGGCCACCACATCATGGCTGCCTCTCGTTAGGTAAAGTTCATCTAGCTTCCCTCCGGCTTTTGCAACCATAGCGCCAACAACAGCCTTCCGGTCATCCTTTGGATTTTTCATAAACCCAGCAAGACCTTGTGCTGTATAGCTTCCAACTGCAATAAATTTCATATTTCACTCCCCTGTTCCTTATTGTTAATGGCATAAGATTTTTATTTTTAATACCGTAAGATAAAATTATTATAGAATTTACGGTATCAAATAACAATAATTTTGAATTGGTTAATACAGGTTAAAAAATGAAAAAGCAGCTCACAGCATGGTTATCAATTGGCAGCACATACACTTATTTGACCGCATTGCGGCTTGAAAAGGTCATTTCCAGATATGACGTGGAAATTCTAGTCAAACCAATCAGCATCAGGAGCATCATGAAAGAAATGGATAACACTCCCTTNCCCCCTTCGAAGCCGGAAAAGGTCCAATATATGTGGCGCNATATTGAACGGCGGGCAGCTGTCCATGGCTTACCTACCCCAAAAGTCCCTGCGCCTTATCCTCTGAAACATTTTGACCGTGCAAATCTGTTTGGTGTGGTGATGGCTAAAGAAGGGCTATATGTCGACTATTTGCGCGAAACTTANTTATCATGGTTCCTTGATGGAAATGAAGCCGGAGGTGCCAAAAATTTGANGCAATGCTGCTGCAGATTACAGCTTAATTATGAAGCTATGCTAACTGCTGCGGACAGCCCGGAGGTGAAAAATATTTTTGAAAAAAACACGAAGGAAGCTAGACAATTTGGTATATTCGGCGTCCCTTCTTTCAGCATCAATGGCGAAGTATTCTGGGGAGATGACCGGCTAGAAGATGCGATCCTTTTCCAACCCTAATGTCATCGCGCAAAACTGATCCAAAACCTTGAGGGGCTTTTCTGTCGCCGCCTTCGGACTAGTTAACAACATATGATAGTCAAAATACCGCACTGCACTGCAGTTATCTTTTTAGCTCTTGCGTTATGCATAAACGGAAACATTTCCAAAGCTGACCAGACTGATCCTCGTCTACCAGACCTATTTGAACGCCTGAAAACAGCAACCGACGCCAAGACAGCACAAGTTACTGCTTCCAATATCTGGCGTATCTGGTCAGAAAGGCCTGATGATAAACGGGTTGCCAACCTACTCAGGCAGGGAATAGACCAAATGAATGCAGGCCGCTTGCGTGAAGCAGAAATGCTTTTCACATCCGTAATTGCTGCTGCTCCAGATTTCGCTGAAGCTTGGAATAAACGAGCAACTGTGTATTTTCTCATGGGAACTTATGATCTCTCAAAACAGGATATCGCACAGACAATCGCGCGCGAGCCACAGCATTTCGGCGCATGGTCTGGTCTTGGGCTGGTTGAAGCCCATATTGGCAATTATGACGCAGCGCTGAAAGCTTATGAGAAGGCCGCCACAATACANCCCTTTCTGGAAGGGTATGAAGACATGATAGACAGATTAAGAAAACTGGCACAAGGCACACCTCTTTAAAACAGAACGGTAGCGCGGTGGTTATTGGTGGTGCTATTTATCTTTTTAATTTTCAAAAACCTTATTTCATTATATGAGAGTATGCCGTCCTTTTTCGGAGCCTGCTGATATTTCTGCATATCCTTTTTCAAGCCGTCCTGTTTATGCGGCGTTCTTTTTATATGCATTTTCCTTGGGCATATTGTTCCCAAGGCTGGGAGACCTGCAGCTGGAAATCGGCCTGAGTGAAAGTGAGCTTGGTCTGTCCCTTATCGGTCTGCCTCTGGGGGTGCAGCTCTCCCTTCTNGTGTCGAACCGGATTGTCGGTTATTTCACGCTGGCACAGATCATGATTTTCGGCTTGTTTATGATTACGAGCAGCTACACAGCAGCTGCCCTTGTTAGCACGCCCACCTTATTTTTCCTAACCTTACTAATGGCTGGCTTGTCGGTTGGGCCCTTGGAAGTCGCTGTTAATCTGGAAGCAGACCGCGTGGAATATGGCTTAAAACAGCGGATAATTAACCGCTCTCATGCCTTCTGGTCATTGGGCTTTTTTGCCACTGGCTTGACTGGAGCATTTATGGCGCAGCTTGGCGTTCCAGTAGTTTTACATTTTGCTGGTTTCGGCTTGCTTATTATGACGCTGACTATCTTTAGCTTTTCTGGCTTCACTCAGGCCCCTCCGCGCCCATCTGCTTATACAGGCAGACCGCAGTTTGTTAAACCTTCGGCAGCCATCATGGTGCTTGTTTNTTTAACCTTATCAGCAATGCTGGCTGAAGGGGCGGCAATCGACTGGTCAGTGATTTACATGCGCGACGTATTCGCAACGGTACCGTTAGTTAATGGTCTTGCGCTTGCCCTTACGGCATTCTTTCAGTTTATCACACGATATTTTGCTGANAATTTTGTCGTTCAATATGGCCCACGCAAAGTAGCTAAGGTCTGTCTGTGTATCATGCTTGCCGGCATCACTCTTGTTGCTCTTGCACCCGCGTGGCCTGCGGCTCTTGCTGGGTTTGCCTGTCTGGGGGCTGGATCTTCTGTAATCTTTCCGCTAGCCATGTCAGCTGCTGCCCAACTGAAAGACAGGCCGGCAGCAGTGAATGTAGCGGCGCTAGCTCAGATATCCTTTGTTGTTTTTCTTCTTGCCCCGCCTCTACTCGGCCTTGTGGCTGAATATATTGGCATTCGCTATGCGTTTGCAATTTGTCTGCCTTTGGCTGTGCTCAGCCTGTTGAGCTTGCACAGTCTTGCGCCTGCACCCCCAGCGACTGAGTAGAAATAGCCGTGACGGTGGCTAGTAGTGATGCTACCATTAACTTGCGCAAGACAGGAGACCGAAATAATGACAGGACAGAAACCAATCGCATTTCCAACAGGTTGGCTTGATGAGGCCAGTGGAGACTTTGCGCAGTTTCGTTCCTCAACATCGCGACAAACGCGAGCATCAGATGTGCCTCTCGCTGCCGATATTCAACACAATATCCCTGTCTATGACGGCAATTCTGTGAATAAAGCTGCTGAAACGCCTGCAGCACGGCGCCGTCTGCTGACAGAATGGACAGCTATACTTGCGCACGGGCCGGGTATTTTAGTGATTAAACAGGGGGTGTCTGACCATAATGTTATTGATCAGGCAACATCTATATTTGAACATTTGATCGACACAGAAAGAGCGGCAACGGGTGGTGGTGGCGANCATTTTGCNAANGCAGGGGCAAATGACCGCGTATGGAATGCGCTTGAAAAACATTGCCTGAATGATCCTCAGAACTTCGCGCGTTATTATGCAGCCCATGCCATAAATATGGTAGCTGAAGCCTGGCTAGGACCAGCCTATCAAATGACAGCTCAGGTGAATCGTGTGAATCCAGGTGGGGCAGCTCAGAACCCACACAGGGATTATCATCTTGGGTTCATGACGGCTGCGCAAGCAACAGCCTTTCCTGCCCACACACACAGCGTGTCACCCTTTTTAACCCTGCAAGGGGCCGTAGCGCATTGTGATATGCCTGTTGAAAGCGGTCCAACACAGCTTTTACCATTTTCACAGACTTTCTGCGAAGGGTATCTGGCCTTTACTCGCCCTGAATTTCAGGACTATTTCGCTCAGAATTATGTTCAGATACCTCTTCAAAAAGGTGATTTATTATTTTTAAACCCAGCTGTCATGCATGCGGCAGGCGAGAATGTTTCTTCAGATATCTACCGTATGGCAAATCTACTTCAGATTTCCTCTGCGTTCGGCAGGGCAATGGAGTCGATTGATCGCCATGCCATGTCAATAGCACTCTACCCTGCCCTTCTTGAAGCCGACCTAACGGGACGCGAGAAAGAGAATGCAATCGCAAGTTGTGCTGAAGGCTATGCCTTTCCCACCAGCCTGGACAGAGACCCACCCGTTGGCGGGCTGGCCCCAAAATCGCAGGCACAGTTTTTCCTAGAGGCGTTGCAGAAAGCTCAGAATTTGGACGTATTTACGCAGACTTTAGAGAATTTACGCACCCGTCAGCTAGGCTAGTCTTTCGGACTATTCACCCAGCCTTCCGCACCAGTCTTCACAAAATCACCAGTGTTCAGCTCACGGAACGCGTGCTGCAGTTCTGCGTGTGTGTTCATCACAATTGGCCCATGCCAAGCCACAGGTTCACGCAGAGGAGCGCCTGAAATCAGCAGAAAGCGGACACCTTGCTCGCCTGCACAGACCTCTACCTCATCTCCATCACCAAACACAACAAGGGTGCGGTTGCCTGACTGATCTCGGATCTTTAACTCTTCGCCGTTAAACTCTTTTTCAACATTCACACCAAATGGTGTAGAAGCATTTCCAAAATGGGCTGAACCTTCAAAAATGTAAGCAAAACCTTGCCGGCGCGTATCAAACGGAAACCGCTTTTTCACATTCGGCATTAACCTAATATCAAGATATGATGGGTCAGTATCAATACCGTCCACAAGCCCCTGATAGCCGCGGTATTCACCAGCAATTACACGGATGTGTGTGCCATCATTATCTGTCAACTCATTGATATCGGCTGACTTGATATCCTGATAACGTGGTGTGCACATTTTCTGGTCACGGGGCAGGTTCGCCCACAACTGGAAGCCATGCATCTGCCCACTTGCATTTCCCGATGGCATTTCCTGGTGAATAATGCCTGATCCTGCCGTCATCCACTGAACATCACCATCACCTAATACCCCCTTGTTGCCCAGTGAGTCACTGTGTTCAACATTACCCTTGAGCACATAAGTTATCGTCTCAATGCCACGATGAGGGTGCCANGGAAACCCNTTCATNTATTTTTCCGGANNATNGTTNCGAAAATCATCCATCATTAAAAACGGATCAAAGGGCTCTGTGTCACCAAAGCCAAATACTCGGTGCAGATGCACTCCTGCCCCTTCCATAGTCGGGCGGGCTTGAGTTCTTTGCTTGATAGGTCGAAGGGACATGCTTTTAACCTCTGTATGCTTAATCAGAACTTTATATGGATGGCTAAAGGCAGAATTTAAAGCGGGCAGTAGAAAAAACTTCTAGGTCTCGTAAAACGATAAACAACTTCGCAGCACCCAGTGCCATCATTGTGCAAGTTAGACGCTAAAACAGCATGTAGTGATTGAGAATTTTAAGTTTTTTTCTACCGAAAACCTGTCTTGTGCATCTTAAAAAACTGTTCAGTGTTACTTACTTTTTGTCTTTAAAAGGCCGCGTTATTTGCTGACAATGAGGACAACGAATAATACTATTTCTGCCAGAAAAAAGGCCTAAGCGTGCGACAACCACTCAACGCTAAATCAGGCCTTAACTGTCGCTAATATTTCGTTTTGCTTAGCTCGCCTAAACTTTGATGCCTTTATCCTTAGCAAAAGTCAGATAAGTTCACCCTCAGAAATTGCCACCTTGGCCATTGCCTGTTCATGAAGCCCTTGTAAAGCTTTTAGAACTTCCAATTTCTGCGAAGCGTTCTGCCTAGAGGCAAACACTTCCATAAGCAATCCAGAATTACTGTTAGTTTTCATCAGATAACGCCTGTAATCGTCACCGATATGTGTTTTGCCGACCGCCTCAATGACCGGCCAAATCGAAGGTGCGAGCAAGGTAAATGTAATTTTACGCGCATACATTAATCTATTCCTGCTACCTGCATTGAAGACACATAAGCGCTCATCTTATCGTGCCCTAATTCAAAAACCGCCTTATATTCTTTTGAATCATAGGCTCTTGCATAGGAAATATTCGAAAAATTGCCAGTTGAATAAACGATGTTCACCATCGCATCCACGCTGGCATCATCTGGTGCTCGCAATACGGACACAAAATTGAAATCAATGCCGCTGGTAAATACAAACTCGCTGACATCTATGCCGAATTTTTCAAAAAACGGTAATAACATTTCATATCTGTCCTGTGGTTTATTAAGCATAGCTGCGGCAAAATCGCTGCTCGTTTTTCCGTGAATAAGATATTTAGGCATTTTAGTCCTCCTAGTAATCAATTTAAACAAAACATATTATCTTGCCTGCTGCAAAAGGTTTAAGCGCTAAATGAACAGGCTTCAAACTATTTATTTTTTGCATACAGACGTCTTAATCAAGTTTAGAATTAAACTGATAAAGCTCCAGGTGGGCTGCCAATCACAGCTTCAGCACCTGAAACAAAAATTGGCAGTTCAATCACTTTGGGATATGCAACAAGAAGGTCAGTTAGCGCTTCTTCATCAATCCGACTGATTGCTGTGAAATGCGCTTAATATTTAGCTTCGCCTTTGCGAAGAATATTATCTGCAATTTATTCCAAGTTTTTCAAGGATATCTCAGATCTCTGCCTTCGTTGGCGGCAACTCAAGATATAAAATTATTTCAGGTTCAAGGGCTCGCTCAAGGATCAGTTGCAGTGTCCGTCTTGATTTTCTGCATCTGAGATTGTTATGTATTTTCATGCTTTGAACGAATGCTTCCTTAATTATTTTGTATAATGGGTGTATCGTGAAGCGCTTATGTTTGAGCCACAGGCCAAAACGCCAACCCGTTGGCCAGAAATTTCCGCGCGCAAAGGGCCAAGGGCCGCGCCTAAAGACGCTGCACATGCTGGTTCGACGAACAGATTTAACCGATCACGCATCTGCAACATGGTCTGACTCATCACCTTATCTTCAATTTCAATAACCTGATCAACATAAGCACGCGCCAATTGAAAAGATTCCGCGAGTGCTGATGGCGCTCCAAGACTGTCCGCAATTGTTTCAACTTTTTCAAGTGTTTCTGGCTTACCAGATAAAAAACTGCGCCGGAGACTGTTTGCTCCTTGTGGCTCTACACCGATAACTTTTATGGCCGGGTTAAAGTTTTTGATTGCAGCAGCCATCCCTCCGATCAACCCACCTCCTCCCACTGGGATGATAAAGAGTTCAGCCTCAGGCATCTCTTCAACAAACTCTGCGCCACATGATGCTGCTCCATAGGCCATATTTACGTCATTGAATGGATGTAGAATTGTCCGACCTTCAGCTTCCGAAATCTTTTGCAAAATTTCAGAGGCGGAGGCAATATCATCCGCAAGTATTACCTCTGCCCCCATTTCTTTACAGCCGCTGATACGGATAGGGTCCGCTGTCTGTGGCATAATAACTTTTGCAGGCACACCGCTTTGTTGGGATGCCCATGATATGGCCAGAGCATGATTACCACCACTGAAAGTGGCTACCCCATTTTTCCGCTGTTCATCATTCAACCNATCAACACCTAATAATGCGCCACGTGCCTTAAAAGACCCTGTNTGCTGNAANAATTCCAGCTTCATGCACATTGCTGTGTCTTGCGGCAACAGTGTGGCTATTTTACTACTCTGCAAAGCGAGAACNGGTGTCCTTATGACTCTTTCTGCCAAAGCAGCACGCATCATTGCTAAATCCTGAATATGAAACCCATTCATCGTATTAAAACCATTCTNAGCCNGTATATAAACACNATATTATNTTGTNTATATCAAACTAGCTTTGCTCGCGTACATAAATTCAATCAAAAACTAATGCTTTTTGTCTAAGTTTGTGCACTTTAACCTGCCGATTAAAAATGTATCTTTTCCTATCCTTGTTACAACAACCAATCTTAGCCTGCCCAGGTGGGTCACTTTGCCAAGAAAATGTGATTAACAAGTCGGGAGTCCATGTCGTTATGAAAAACGGATAGATAGAGGGAGGCACAGCATGTCGCTTTTCCTTCCTTGCAAACTCAATGCCTCATAGGTATCTCTATGGGGCATTTTTTTAATTTTAATCAACTTTATGCTTGATTTCTTCGGAAGACCGATAATTCTTCAAAGCACTTTGCCAACAAAAAGNCAGACAAACACCGCATGAAAGTNTGACTTGCACATCAAATTTTTCTGTTAAAAAAAGTTATCAGCGCCACTTATATTTGCGCATTTCTTNTGCTGGTCACGTGCTATCTGCTCCTGCTAGTAATGATTCACCGGTTTGAAAACCGGGATGGGGTTGCTATCTTAAANCTCCACATTGTGGGTGAACANGTTAATGAACGATAAGTATACACGCTACAGGCCGAGGCCTGGTTCGGCCTATGCAACTTACAGCCACCAGAGACGACCCAAAAAGACAACCCTTTTTTGGAGTACAATCCTGTTTTGTTTGGGTTTTCTGATTACTATTATTGCCTGGCTAATTCTAAAAGGCTAAATTGCGTCTCTCTGCATCGCTGTTTCGGCAAAAAGCCCCAGCAAGCGGAGGCTTATGTTGCTGAGGCTTTTCAGATTGGTTGCCTGTAATCATATTACACGCATCCCAATTCACAATTCTTTATTTACTCATTTTGGGTGCTGGCAAATTTTCTGAAAAACCCATTTTAAAATTTAAATTTTAGTGTCCACAACACTTCAGAAAACCTTAACTATTTACGTTGAGTCGGTTTAAGAAGTAGAACTGCGCGATATGCTATACTTAATAAGCAGCTATTTATCTGCCACTCAACTTCTCTGTTGAAAGCGCANATGCACAAAACTCCGACTCTAAGAGTTTTTGAACTCCCATTAAAAGTACCGTTTCTTCTGATTGAGCTGTCACGATCTTGGAAAGTTAATCTTTTCTCAACTGATGTCGACATTACACTTCAGGATGCTATGCAAAAGAAAATACAGAATTGTCTATGTTAACTGATGTCTCAACTCGCTGGGGAAAAACTCACGATGGATAGATCTGACAATTTTGCCTTTAATGCGGAGCCTCAAGTAAAAATATCCTTATCATTTTTGGAAATGCAAAAGTAATAATTATTTTTATCTATTGTAAAGATACATAGAAAAACCTAGGAGGCTGTTTACTCGCCAAGGGAGGACAAGGAAGGGCAATGTAAAATATTGTTAAAACTGACACCTACCTTACCCAGAAATTAAAATGCTTCACTGGATATCCAGTGAGGCATAAATTTTGCAAGCGAAAAAATGATGCCGGGTCGGCCTCCTATCGCTTGCAAATTTTCATTAGTAAGTAACGGCCCGGTATCACAACTTATTAATTTCGGGAAAAGAAGCATTAACGTTGGCCTCGAATATCACAGTTGTCTTGCTGTGCAAGCGCAATTACAATACCAGCTGCTACTATAAGCGTAATACCCAAAAAGCCCATTAGGTCCGGCGTGACCTCCCAAAACGCCCAGCTAAATATGCCCGCAGATANAAGATAAGCATATTCATAGATGGCCGCGTAACTAGTTTTGGCAATTTGATAAGCTTTTGTCATTAAAGACAGCGCTAAGAACGTGCAAATTGCAATAATCGTGANCCACATCCAGAAACTTGCTTCGATTGGCCGCCAACCTGAAAACAAAAAAGGTGCTTTCTGTTGGAATAAATTTGAAATTGGAAAAATTGTGAATATAGACGACACCAACGCCCCACATAGACCAATAGCCAAAAGAAACGAAAATACAATAGCCATGGGACTCTCATTAGAGAGGTAGCGGTATGTAATGATTGAGCCAAGAGCATACGAGGCTCCAGACAAAACTGGTAGCATGTGATATATGGAAAAACTGCCTAATCCTGGCTTTATAATAAGTAAAACACCTATTGTTCCAATGAAAGCTGCAAAGATACGGCGCCATCCAATCTTTTCTTTAAAAAGGAAAGAAGAAAATAGCAAAACAAAAATGGGAGAGGTGAATAAACCAGCACCAGCTTCGGCTATAGGCATCATAGGCATAACACTAAAATAAAGTAACATAGCAAAAACTATGAAGGCTGTTCTGGCTAGCATTGGTCGCCAAAGCAACGGCNGCAAGGAATAGCCAAAAATGTGACTGAAAATAAAGACAAGTAAGAGCGTAATCATTGACCTACTGAAATGAAACTGGCCAACTCCCACCTGCTCAGAAACNATAAGTGTTAGATTGTCTGCAAAGCCAAATATCGAAACACCCAGAACAAGCAAGCATGCGCCNTGATTTTCAGGTGAAGTTTTCAAAAGCAAGTTATTCATATATTGAAGTTTTCTATAAAATTTTGTTAGCTCTTTTCAAAAATTTTTACGTTAATCTTTGCCTAATGCGAAGTAAATTAATCAAGACAAAAAGCGTGGACTTTACCCTAATCTAGTGTGTAAACTAAGACGTATATACAAGATAAGGTAACTATGCCTGGTTCGCCACTAGCCCAGGCTCATCAAAAAAGGCAAGAAGATGACAAATCGTTATTTAAGTGAAGCTGTTAATATGCAGTTATTGACTACTTTCCGAACAAGGCGGCAAAGAAGACGAGAAACGGTAAACAAGTTAGTCGTGCTGTTAGTTTTTGGCTTTATAGCCCTAAGTTATTTTTTATCTTAGACGCTTATGATNGCTAAATAACTAAAGATGACCTGCTGGTAAACTGACAGTTTAAACCAGGAAGTCACGGCAATTCCGAGGGGCATATTTTGAAAATNTGCCTATAATGCAAAGTCATTCATCTTTTTTCNAAAATATCATGATATTCATTTCTTCACCGGCAATCGGCTTTTCTCTTAACATCGCTCTAAATTGACCAGAAAATTCTGGGCCAAAATAACAAATAATGTTTGAACCAAAGAAGAAAAATTTGCGTAAGCATTGATTGCAATAGGAGACAAAAATGCAAAAAACCATCGTTAATATGTGGAATGTGGTCATGGATCACAGAGTNAATCCACTCCGACACATTGATGATTTACAAACAAGACACATTGTTATGCAGTTTCTCGCGTGGATGTGGTGTATCATCTTTTCCATGAGCGTTGGGTCTATGGCTGTGTTTGGCATAAGCGCTGTCGCTCATGCTCTACTCATAGCCGGAGTTGCTGCNACAGTTGCAACTTTCAAGGCAGCNCAATATCGCCCAAATAGTTTTGCTNAGCTAGCAAGAGGGGCTAACGGTGAACACGAGTAAGTAAGAATATAGTGTCAAAAGACGTTTTTCTTGTCTATTAAGCATCAATCTTCAACGTCTAACAATCTTAGCTTGAGTGAGGCTCCTAACGGCACCTATCAAGGCGATCGTGGTTAATGTGAAGTTTCATGAGGCGGCGCTCATGGAATCATAAGAGTCGCATTTGAATCAGTATCAAACTTAATAAATGTGACACCATGACGTAATANACAAATAAATGGTCTTGCGAAAAGGTGGCACATTGCCACGCTTCCTCCCTTAAGCGAGACTAATGCCCCAGTCACCCGACTGGGGCTTTTTTCTCATATGTTTAGCTTAAACTCAAATTATTAGGTTTCATCGCTTTCGCTCAGTCGAATTGGCAATCCATTTTAATTTTTCATAACGTATAGAGGAATAAATATGGAGGCTGGCAAATGGAAATTCACTTTCCACATCTGACAAATTCGGTACACACTACACGCAAACAGCGAAGATTAATCACTCCGAGAAGGCTGCTGACAGCTACCGTCTCACTTGCACTGTGTTCAGCTGCTGTGATACTTACGGCTTGTAATGTTGGTGGTGGCGGTTATTGACGTTTTTTATGCAAAAGACACAAGTTATCTAATAACGCCCACTNAAAGTCTCATATGCGAGGTATAGCGTGGACACTACCTAATTTTAATCATGCCCACGCTATTGTCCTCCCAAACATCGAATAGTTGTACACTACGCTTGATATATCTANAGTGTGGGAAGCCTTAAATTTCACTTTGTGGTATCTAAGGCAAAAAAATGACGTTTCCATCGTCTTTGTTTTTTAACCGTTATTTCCTTTACCTACATTCACCTAAACTGACCGACGCACCAAAATTGGTATAAAGGGTATCTACATAATCCAATATCGCTCCTGACAATCTATTCAAAACAACAAATCCATGAGAATTTTCACACTCACTAAAAACATAGAAACTGTTACCTTAAACCCTTATCAANGCATCTTTTAATTTCATGAATCTTTACTATTCTTTTGAGTATCTCTCAAGACCATGGCCCCACCAAAATCTACAGTAAGATTTAATGTTGTAGCTCTGCCCTTACAGTTTCCTGCCCCACAGTTCATGTAAATATATGAACGGAAATGACATTCCATTCTTCAACTAGGTAGTGGCACCAGGGAAATTAGAACCAAAGGTATAATGAACAAAGCGATTTTAAATGTCATTTTCACCTCAGCTGCTGACCNTCGGGTAATTTGCGGTAAATTTGTGAGATTTCATTTGGAGTTGTAATCCAAATTTCATCGCGTCTCTCACAGATATGCTCAAGCGCCCTTTTCAGATGTTTTTGCCGAAATGGTTGGCCGACAATGAATGAATGTAACGAAATAGGGAAAACAATCGGGTGTGGCTCTTTAAGGTCCATCAGAACATCAAACTGATCAATTATCATGTTTGCATATTCTTCCGCTGAGACACGGCGGCCAACTATTGCAGGTTGATCGTTAAGTTCAATGGGATATGGAAGTGTTAATATTTCGCCATCGTCAACTTGCATCCAGAATGGCTGCTCGTCGCAAAGCCCCCAATCTAGCAAATACTCATATCCTGCAGTACGCAAGATATCGGGTGTTTTTTGACTGGGGGTAAGGTAGGGTGACAACCATCCAGTTGGTCGTTTACCGTCGGCCTTAAGCATTATTTCTGTGACCTCAGCAACCATCCTAGTTTCTTCTTCAAAGCTCATATCAATTGGCCTTGCGGTGCCGTTTGAAATACCATGGCCAATCATCTCATCACCACGTTTTCGATAACGGTCCAAAAGATCTGGGTCATGCGAGTAGTTAGCGGCGTTTACAATTACACCAATATTTATCTCAAGTTCATCAAACAAATCTGCAAGGCGCCATCCACCTACTCGGTTTCCATATTCCCGCCATAGCCAGCTTCTCTGGCTCCACGGTTTTGTTTCGCGGTCTAAGTC
>PBLM01000039.1 GCA_002721775.1 Rhodospirillaceae bacterium
AGGCGCTAGCGATGGGTTGCCCAAGTGTATCTAGCTTTCTGTCCATTCACAATATGGTTGCATGGATGGTTTCCACCTTCGGCAGTGATAAATTACGAGAAACCTATCTTTCTGATTTATGTACCATGCAAAAAATCGGCTCATATTGTCTGACTGAGCCCGGGTCCGGATCTGATGCTGCTGCGCTAAAAACAAAAGCTGTGCGCACCAATGAAGGCTATCAGGTAACTGGCACTAAATCCTTTATTTCAGGCGGCAATTATTCTGATCTGTATATTGTAATGTGNCGGACAGGNGATGACAGNCCAAAAGGCATATCTGCACTGNTTGTTGACAGTGATGCTGANGGCTTATCNTTNGGNGCNGCAGANCAAAAAATGGGCTGGCGCGGTCANCCAACAGCTCAGGTTATTATGGATAATTGTGCTGTCCCTTCCCAAAATCTTCTTGGCGAGGAAGGAAAAGGATTTTCCTATGCNATGAGGGGATTGGATGGCGGACGCCTGAATATCGCTGCCGCTGCCCTTGGCGGAGCACAGATGGCGTATAACAAGGCCCTTGCCTATACAAAGGACAGACAGGCATTTGGCAAATCCATTGATCAGTTCCAGTCTGTACAATTTAAACTCGCTGATATGTTCACACAGCTGGAAGCTTCCCGCACATTTCTGCGTCAGGCTGCGTGGAAACTAGATAATGGGTCTGCAGATGCCACACGGTCCTGTGCTATGGCCAAACAATTTGTCACTGATACCTGTTTTGATGTGGCCAACCAAGCGCTACAGATCCATGGCGGATATGGCTATTTGGCAGATTACGGGCTTGAAAAAATTGTGCGCGATCTGCGGGTGCATCAGATACTGGAAGGTACAAACGAAATTATGCGAGTGATTATCGGTCGGTCGTTGCTGGCGGAGCGCGATAGATGAGCCAGATTGACTGCCGTATTGAGCAGACAACTGGCCGCATAACCTTACGCCGGCCTGAAGCCTTGAACGCCCTCACCCATGAGATGTGTGAGAGATTGGAAGCGGCCTTAGTAGACTGGAAGAAAGACGAAAACGTCAGCCAAGTTATTATTGATGCTGAAGGCGAGAAAGCCTTTTGTGCGGGCGGTGATATTGCCAAACTTTACCATAAGGGGCGGGCTGGAGACTTTACAGATGTTCAGGCCTTCTGGCGTGAAGAATACAGGCTCAACAGCCTTATACATCATTATCCCAAACCCTATATTGGCTTTCTGCAGGGCTATGTCATGGGCGGGGGTGTTGGCATTTCCTGCCATGGCAGTCATCGTATTGTGGGCAACACAACAANGATGGCGATGCCGGAATGCGCTATCGGCCTAGTGCCGGATGTTGGCGGCAGCTATCTTCTGGCCCGTGCTCCTGGCCTTACAGGCCATTTCTTAGGAATTACAGGATATAGAATGAACGCAGCTGATGCGCTGTATGCAGGTTTTGCTGACAGNTTTATTGCCGAAGACAGGTGGGATGAAGTAATAACAGAACTGGTGAGTGCAGGCACGCCAGATCCCCTATCTTGGTTTATAGATAATGCAGGCTACAGTCAGCTGGCTACGATGCAAACTGAAATCAACCAAATGTTCACTAATTTTGATTTAGACCAGATGGCAACTGAACAGGCCAAATGCACAGTTGACTTGGCACAGACAATCAATAGCGCTCTGGCTAAAAATGCTCCTCTATCCATGATGGCTGTTGACGCCATGCTGGACAGGCTAGGGCCTGACTGCACTTTTCAACAGGCTCTAGAGATGGAATATCGCTTTACAAGCCGGGCTATGCAACAGGGTGAATTTCTGGAAGGCACGCGCGCCATGCTAATCGACAAAGACAGGAAACCTAACTGGCAATATAAAACGGCCAGTGAAATCCCCATAGGGCTGATTGACGAGTTGCTGGCACCTACCGCCTTTACAAAGGCCTTTTTAGCAACAGGAGACAGGCTATGAAAATCGGATTTATTGGGCTGGGCAATATGGGCGCCCCTATGGCGGCAAATCTGGCAAAAGCCGGATATGAGGTAAATGGATTTGATGTGACAGATGTGACTGTTGAAGATGTCACAAGCTGTTCAGATGCAACTTCTTGTGTGTCGGGGTGTGATCTTGTCATCACCATGCTGCCAAACGGAGCTATCCTTCAGAANGTTGCAGATGAAATTCAGCCGCACCTGAAGAAAGGTGCGGTGTTTTTGGATTGCTCTACCGTTGATGTGGATACAGCAAAATCAGTTGCTGCACAGATGGCAGAAACAGATATTGATATGCTGGACGCACCCGTATCCGGCGGTATTTCAGGGGCGGTTGCAGGCACACTGACCTTTATGGTTGGCGGCATGAGCAACGCCTTCGCGCTCGCGGAACCACTGTTCACTGTGATGGGCAATAAGGCGGTTCATGTTGGAGCAGCTGGTGCCGGGCAAGCGGTGAAGATCTGTAATAATATGATTCTCGGCGTCACCATGATCGCCACTTGTGAGTCAATTGCGCTGGGTGACAAGCTGGGCTTGGACAGACAGAAACTNTTTGACGTGTTGTCCACTTCATCAGGCGCCAGCTGGACGGTGAACAGCTATTTTCCTGCTCCTGGTGTTGGCCCGACCAGCCCGGCAGATAATGATTACAAACCCGGCTTTGCAGCCGAGTTGATGGTTAAGGATTTAGGGCTGTCACAACNGGCTGCAGAAGCTGTAAATGCTGACACTCCAATGGGAGCACATGCTCTGGCCCTTTACCAGCAATTTGTTGGCACGGAAGATGGAGAGGGNCGCGATTTNTCCGCTATGCTGCCTCGATTTTCTACCAGAACACGTTCTACTTAATCCCAGACAAAACCCATTTCACCGCTAAAGGCGACAGGTCATGACAGAACAGACATTCGATACCATAAAGATTACCCGCACAGGTCGTGTGATTACGGTTGAACTGAACCGACCAGATGCTTTAAACGCACTGAACAGCAAAATGACTGAGGAAGTGACCACCTATCTGGCAAGTCTGGATGAAGATAAGGATACTGGCTGCTTTGTGCTAACAGGAGCAGGCAAGGCCTTTGCAGCAGGCGCAGATATCAAAGAAATGGCCGAAAAATCCTATATGGATACATTCTATGAAAATATGTTTGCCAAATGGGAAACCATTGCTCAGCTGCGCACACCAAAAATTGCCGCAATTAACGGCTTTGCACTTGGCGGCGGGTGTGAGTTGGCAATGATGTGTGACATTCTGTTTGCCGGCACATCTGCCAAATTTGGACAACCTGAGATTAAGCTGGGTGTGATACCCGGCATGGGAGGATCACAACGCTTGACCCGTGCAGTCGGCAAGGCCAAAGCCATGGATATGATTTTAACTGGCCGTATGATTGATGCAGAAGAAGCAGAACGGTCTGGCCTTGTTGCCCGCATTTTCCCTGATGAAGCGCTGATGAAAGAAACCTTGGCCGTTGCTGAGACGATTGCTGAATTTGGGCCTGCCAGCGCAATGCTTGCACGTGAGGCAGTGGCGCGTGCTGAGGAGATAAGCCTAACAGAAGGCCTTCTGTTTGAGCGGCGGGTCTTTCATTCTCTGTTTGCAACAAAAGATCAGAAAGAAGGTATGGCCGCCTTCACCAAAAAGCGCAGCGCAACCTTTACAGGTGAATAGCCCTTCAGAAAGGTGGGTAGACAATGGCTGAAGATATTTTTATCACTGCAGCAGCCCGCACCGCAATGGGCGGCTTTCAGGGCGCTTTGAAGGACCTAACTGCCCCTGAAATAGGTGGCGCGGCCATCGCCGCAGTCGTCGGTCAGCAAAGTGTGGATAAAACCCTGATTGATGAGGTCATCATGGGCTGCGTTCTACCAGCAGGGCTGGGTCAGGCCCCCGCCCGTCAGGCCAGCTTTGCGGGAGGGCTCTCAGAATCTGTACCCTGTACCACTGTCAACAAAATGTGCGGCTCTGGCATGAAGGCTGTAATGCTAGGCTATGATCAGATCAAAGCAGGTGAGGCAAATATGATTATAGCTGGCGGCATGGAAAGTATGTCAAACGCCCCTTATCTGTCTGCAAAGGCTCGTACTGGCTCACGTATTGGGCATCAGCCTTTGGTTGATCACATGTTTTTAGATGGTCTTGAAGACGCCTATGACAAAGGCAAGCTNATGGGAAGTTTTGCAGAGGACTGTGCTCAATATTACCAGTTTTCGCGAGATGCACAGGACAGCTACGCATTGCAATCTCTGCGTCGTGCACAGAATGCACAAGCATCAGGAAAACTGGTTGCTGAAATTTGCCCGATTACCGTGACTACCCGCAAAAAAAGCCATCAGGTGAATAAAGATGAGCAGCCACTTCTGGCAAAACCTGAAAAGATACCACATCTGAAACCAGCTTTCAGGGAGGGTGGCACAGTCACAGCAGCCAATTCATCATCCATCTCAGATGGGGCAGCCGCAATCAGCCTTGCCAGCAGAGCCGCCGTAACCTCTCATAACCTTGATGTTCAAGCCCAGATTTGTGGTCATGCCGGTTTTGCTCATGCCCCGGGCTGGTTCACCACCGCCCCTGTCTTTGCTGCCCGCAAATTGCTGAATAAAATAGGCTGGCAGGCATCAGATGTTGACATCTGGGAAGTGAATGAGGCCTTTGCGGTAGTCGCTATGGCCTTTATTCGCGAAATGGAAATTGACCCTCAACACGTCAATATTCACGGAGGGGCTTGTGCGCTGGGTCATCCTATCGGGGCGTCGGGGGCACGGATTTTGGTCAGCCTGTTAAACGCACTAAAACAATCAAGGGGAAGTAAAGGTCTGGCCGCGATTTGCCTTGGTGGCGGTGAAGGTCTAGCCGTTGCAGTGGAGTCAGCATGAAACTGGATGAAAACATAGCCGCAATTGTCAGCGGCGGGGCATCCGGCCTTGGCGCGGCTGTTGTTAAGCATCTGCGGGACAGAAAGGTAAAAACGGCCTTATTGGACAGAGATGAGGATGCAGGCCGCCAAATCTCCTTTGATACCGGCAGCACATTCTTGAAAGTCGATGTCAGTGACAGCCAGTCAGTGAGAACAGCTTTGTCAGCAGCTAGAGATAAAAATGGTCAGGAACAACTTGTGGTTAATTGTGCTGGCATCGCCCCCGCAATGAAAACTGTTTCCCGCGGAACAGCACATGATCCGGATTTATTTTCACAAGTAATCGCAGTTAATCTGCTCGGCAGTTTTCATCTTGCCACCATATCTGCTGAAGGAATGATAAATGCCCCAGCGCTGACAAAAGATGGTGAACGCGGCGTTATCATTAATACCTCCTCTGTTGCAGCTTATGATGGCCAAATTGGTCAGATCGCCTATGCTGCATCAAAAGCTGCAATTTCTGGCCTAACCTTACCTATGGCACGCGACTTGGCAGATAAGGGAATCAGGGTCATGACAATCGCGCCTGGGATTTTTGGAACCCCGATGATGGCAACCTTTTCGCAAGAGGTTCAGGACGCACTGGCGGCAAAAATTCCGTTTCCCACTCGGCTGGGACAACCAGAAGAGTTTGCCGCACTTGTTGTCCATATTGCCGAAAATGAAATGCTGAACGGCGAGACAATCCGACTTGACGGAGCAATCCGGATGCCTCCGCGTTGACATTTTGTCAGCTTCGGTTTTCCGGCACCCAGCCTTCTGGCATATCCACCATTGCAACAGATGATGACATTTTTGCCAGCAAAATCTGATCCTCACCTTTTAGGCTGTAGGCCTCTGCCTCGCAGAAGCTGACTTTCTTCCCTGCCTTTATCACTCGGCCAATGACCTGAACCTTGTCTGTTGTCACAGGTCTGAAAAAAGATGTTTTAAACTCAATGGACAGCACCTCAACGGAGGGTGCGGATAAAGTGAGTGCTGCAAAACCGCAGGCACTGTCTAGACCAGCGGTCAGAACCCCGCCATGCATAAAACCCTGCTGTTGCAGNAAATTATCTGACTTATTTAGCTGCATTGAAACTCCCCCTGGCTTTAAAGATAGCAGCTGAATCTGCAGTGACTTCATTGCTGACTGCGCTGCGAAACTGGCTCTAACACGGTCTTCAAAATTAGGGTCTCTGGGTTCAAACATAGCTAAATTCCTGGCAAGTGGGTTAATCTTGTTTTTTGTGATGTATCCGCTGTCACAAAGCGTTTATAGTCAGGACTCAACAAATTGAAACATAAAGAAGAGCCTTTGTCATGATTAGCACAGCTATAAGCCGATATCCTGTTCCTGAGCTGTCCAGCCTTCCGGATGATCTGAAACGGATTATGACAGATATGCAGAATAAAGCAGGTTTTATTCCCAATGTGTTTCTCACGCTTGCTCACCGTCCTGACGAGCTACGGGCTTTCTGGGCATATCATGAAGCTCTGATGCGACGAGATACAGGCCTTAGCAAAGCAGAATGTGAGATGATTGTGGTCGCAACATCCGCTGCAAATAACTGTTTATATTGTGTGGTGGCACATGGCGCCATCTTGCGGATATATGAAAAATCAGCNCAAATATCTGAACAGATCGCCACTAATTTTAGAAAAGCNGATATTACTGACCGGCAAAAAGCCATGCTAGTTTTTGCTGAAAAGGTTGCCCTGCAGTCAGCAAAAATTGANGAAGCTGACTTNCANATCCTGCATGAGCATGGTTTTTCAGATGAGGATATCTGGGATATTGGAGCTATTACGTCCCTGTTCGCCTTATCAAACCGCATGGCCAGCCTGATATCCATGCGACCCAATGATGAGTTTTACACGATGGGCCGCAGCTTTGGGGATGCCAAATGACAACTGGCAGCAAGTTGGCATCACTGGATCTTACCCCGACCACAGATCCAAGACTGGCTGAACTGAATAAAATCGGCTTTAANAATCTAATTGGGCTAAGTTTGCTAAAATGGACAGAACAGGATTGTCTGGCCAGCCTCGATGTTGGCCAAACTCACCTGAACCCCGCTGGCTTGGTCCACGGTGGTGTTTTTTCAAGTATGTTGGATGTAGTCTTGGCAATGTCCGGCAGTTATAATCCGCCACCGCTTTACCTAATGCCAGGCCTAACCCTGAATCTGAACACCCAGTTTATCAGCGCGGCGACAAATGGCGATGTCAAAATTTATGCAACAGCTAGAAAGACCGGCGGTGGCCGGTCTGTTTTTTTTGCTTCAGGAGAAGTGTTTGCGCCTGATGGACGCATTATTGCCAGTGCGACAGGAACTTTCAAGCCTGGCCGGCAACCTAGCTCATGAACTGAGTTTTTTATGGGTGCATGACTCAGAATCTTCCAGCAGGACCAACTCGCGCTTCAGATATGAACGCAGTCCCACTGGGCCAGCATCATGCCAAACTTGGCGCACTGTCTCATGAAACATACCCTCTGATAATTCATCAGTTACAAGAATGAACTGAAACAGGCTGGATGAGAAACGTGCCTGCAGCTGACCATCAAAATCATATAGGATTTTAGCAACCAGCGCTTCGTTCATATCCAGGACCTGATGTGTCATGTTCATATTTCCTTTTTGAGAGAGAGTTCGTAAGTTGAATGATTATTACGACTTACAAGAAACATACCAATCTGAGTAAATATTNAATTTTAATATGAAAANTGGATATTTAATTNAGGCTCAAATGAATTATATTTGAAAAATCAACAGGATATGTTTAGTTACATATTTTTTGATTCCAGAATTTTTGTAATCTCATCAAAAACGACCGCCTGAAATTTGTAATCATATGTCCCAATATATGATCTTTCTTTCAACATAACTTGGACCAATTCCATAAATGGACAACTTCTGACCTTCTTTCCACTTACAACTTGCATCCACCTTCCAGCTAAATCAATCTTGCAGTTGCCAAATTTCTTTGTGGCAATCTCTGATACATGCACCACCGTAGTTCGAACACCTAGTCTGCTGAGCACTTTACTAGCAATGCCATGGTCAAAGCCGGCTATGTTATAAAGTCTTGCATCTGATGTCAAAACTGCAGTTTCTTGTAAATTATTAATACCATTAACTGATTTTGGGATGAACACATATATCTGACCCACCTTACTATCGACTAGCCCACCCATAGAGGAAAATCCCAAAAGAGCCATTTCAGACATTGAGTTCAGTGCAATCTTACCTCCTTGAGGGAGAAATTGACTGCGAAGGGATTGAGAAATCATCGCATTTACTACATTTTCATCTAAAGCTAAGTCATTTGATAATATAGCAATAAGCTTTTCGAACTGAATTTCCTGTGGTGTCAACTGTGTAGTTGAAAATTGAATAATTGCTTCATTTTCTGTCCTTAAGCCTAGTTCGACCAATTCCATGATCTCTTCAAAAGGTGCTGGGAANGAGCCCACCAACCTGCTTCTGTACATATTCAATTTGCTACAATTTGGGCCAAGGACTGTAATTTTGCTCTCGAAGTTCTCCAGGGCAGTAGGGTTATTTTCAGTTACNGAGGCAAATCGCTCCATAGATATTGTTATTGACGGAAAATCTTTAAATTCTGCGAAATAATGTCTTGATTTCTGGATAAAAATTTCGTTTTCGGATAGAAGATTGTTTCCATTTCTGTCAAGTGGAGCAATGTAGGATTGAACCTGAGCATTTATCAGTGCGAAAAACTGATTTGGGTCTGTTTCCTTGCAATTACTTGCAGTTTGAGCAAGTGCCTGACCTCCAAACGCAAACACAAATACTGCTGCAGATAAAAACCAGTTGATGCCTACTCTCAACATTCTCTAAGCCTTATTAATAACCAGCGCTCTTTTTGGCTGTTATACGACAGTCTGGCCAACATTTATAGTCATCAACTGCACGCTTAACACAGTTTATATTTCTGTCGTTATNATTCTTGTTATGTTGCAGGATATGTTTAAAATTCAGGCTACACTGGGTGGATCTTCTGGTCAGGGCGGTATTTTTATGCCACCGCCTGAGGGTGCTGAATCTGAGACTGAAGAAGAAGAAACAGCTTTTGGTCTGCTTGGGCCTGATCCTGATTGCCGTATTTTTCTGACACACGGCGTGACAACAATGGTTTGGCTCAAGTCGCATCATCTGCTGTTTGCCTCATAAAGTAATTACCAGAAGGGCTGAAAGATCAGTATGTCTGCACGCTCATTTCCCCAGCTTTTCTTGCTAAGTCTTCTCAACCTGATCCTCCTTGCTGGCTGTGCTGTAAAGGGATCGGTCAGACTTGATCCACGCGAACCTGAACAACTTGTTTTTGAGAGTGAGGTGCTGGTTTCTGAGGATTTCGACCCTCCAGCTGAGCCGAAACCTGAAACCCCTGCCGCCCCGGCTGAACAGGAACAGACTTATCCAGATACTTCAAAAGACGAAATGATCAACCTTGAGACCAAAGTTGAAGTTGAAACGCTAACACGAGAAGAGTTAATTGAGGATTTAACACGGTCTATCTATTTTGCACTTGATGATGCTAGCCTGTCTGGTAAGCAAAAAGAACAGCTGAAACAGCTAGCAAACTTTCTGCTAGCTCCAGAAAATGAACGACTCAACCTGCGCATTGAGGGACATTGTGATGATAGAGGTACGCGAGAGTATAATTTTGCTCTTGGTGAGCGCCGCGCGGCAGTAATCGCACAACATCTTAGAACATCCGGTTTGCCAAAAGATAGGCTGAAGACCATATCTTATGGCAAAGAACGTCTTGCATATAGNGGTATATCTGAATTTGCCCGGACCCAGAACCGGCGCGGTGAGCTAATATTAAAACCAGTGTTTGAGCCAGCTAAACAGGCGCAGAACTAACCTGCATATTAGCGGTTGCGCAACATCATCATATTCCCTGCAATAACAAGACAAATGCCAGCCAAGGAAAACGCACCCCACTGATACTGCTCAAATACTGTTGAAATCAACAAGGAAAATACTGGAAAAATCACGGTTGCATATCCAGCTTTTCCTGCGCCGATCCGGCCAACAAGAGTAAGATAACAGGCAAAAGTCAGTACAGATGAAAATACCGCCAACCAAACCAGTCCAGAAAGATAAGGTAAACGGATATCTATAACAAAGGGATTGCCTAAGACCAGCGCATATACAGCTAAAACAAGACACCCATAGACCATACCCCAACCGNTCGCGCTGATCACCGCTACATTTTGCCTTTGCAGCGCAGCTGACACCTGATTTCCCATACAAAAACATAATGTCCCTGCCATACATAATAGCAANGCAGGCAGTGCGACCGATGACAACCGCAATTCAGGTAGAAAGATTAGGACAATCCCAACAAGCCCGATGGCTGAGGCAAAAAGCTGACGTGGGTGAGGTGCTGTACGGGTGAGACCTGCATCCATCAATATATTCATCATCGAAGCTGTTGAGAACACAACCGCCATAAGCCCTGAAGCTAAATGCGGGCTTGCATAGTAAAACAAGGTAAAATTCGTGCTAAAAATCAACAAACCCAAAGCAGCGAACTGCAGATGAAGATGAATGGGAAATCTGAGNGTAAGCCCTTTAAATCGAGCAAGAAGAAAACATAAAGCCCCCGCAATCATAAAACGCCATAATATAGAGACTTCAGGTGCNACAAGACCTACCTGTCCTTTCAAAGGTAACCAGCTTGTTGACCAGCCAAAAATCACCAATGCATAGAGAAGATAATCACGCGGGCTCATCGTCCCTATCTAGCACAGGACANCAACAAAGACACTTGAAATGCAGCAGTCTGCGGGACTGCCGATCCTCAACAATAGCGTTCCGGGCCAACCCACTGGGCTTGAGAATAGCGGTCACCGTGTGCCCAGCCAACAGGCAATATAGCCTCGATCTCTTCCTGCATCTGTTGGGTTACTCTAATGGCGCGAGCAGCTGCCAGCTCGTTCAGATGGGCGACAGACCGTGTCCCGGGAATAGGAAGAATATGGTCTCCCTGCGCTAACAGCCAGGCAATTGCTAGGCTAGCCGAAGCTACATTATGATCCGCTGCATAGGCCCTGAAATCTTCAGTAGCTGCAATATTCGCTTCATAGTTTGGCGATAAAAATCTTGGGTTGCCTTTCAGGAAGTCAAGCCTTTGCGCAGCTTCAAAGGTCAATGGCCTGTCTGTCAGCAAGGTCCGTCCGACAGGTGAGAAAGCCACTAGTGTTGTTCCTAATTCAGCACAGGCCTGCACCAGACCCATCTCTGGAGCACGTGTTGATAATGAATATTCTGACTGAACCGCCCCAACNGGAAACACCGCATGNGCCCGNCGCAGAGATGATGGCGCAACTTCAGAAAAACCAATTTGCTTGATTTTTCCTTTTTCAACAAGCCGGCCCAAGCTGCCAGCAACCTCTTCAATAGGGATATCTGGCTGGCGACGATGCACATAGAACAGATCAACATGTTCAACACCCATCCGGCCCAAGCTTTTATCAAGCTCTGTTTCCAGATGCGTAGCATCGTTATTAAAGGACCGAACTCCTGTGTTCGGGTCACGGCAAATGCCCGCCTTGGTCGCAATATGAAAGAAGTCAGTTGCTAGGCGGCCCTGTTTAGCNANAAAACTGCCAATGCGCTGTTCTGAAACNCCCATCCCNTANACATTGGATGTATCAATNTGATTGAGACCCAGCTCAATTGCTGCAGTGAGAATAGAATCCGCCTGCTCATCATTGCACTGCCCATAGAAATTAGAAAAAGACATGGCCCCAATCCCAACAGATGCTAATGTTGTTTGATCCCGGCCAATATGCCGTGTCTGAATGTTCATAATACTCACCCTTCTNTANATTCAACTTTTACAGGGNAGCAAAACTTATTTGCTGTGCCTGAGTTTTCACCATTCTTAAACATCTCACTTTTTTAAACTGCCGCTGAAATGCTCAACATCCCATGAAATCACGTGCTCTGCTTATTGTTGCTCTTGAACAGGAACTGCCAACNACTNGCCTTGCTGACTGGACAATTTTGTATACTGGTGTGGGAAAGGTCAATGCTGGTATCAATCTGATGGCTATACTAAAAGAAACAAAACCAGACCTGCTGATCAATTACGGCACGGCGGGTGCGATCAAAACTGGCCTCCCGCCTATTGTTGAAGTCGGGCAATCTGTTCAGTGTGATATGGATGCGCGGCCACTGGGCATCGCGCTTGGCTCCACACCTTTTGAAACTGGAACTGAACGTTTCACTCTGTCAGATAGCCCTTTGATATGCGAGACTGCAGATCGTTTACTGACATCTGCACCTAAACTTGCTTGTGACCAGGTTGATATGGCATTTTTATGCGCTTGCCAAAATTGCAAAACTAGAGCAGATCCCTCTTAAATCCTTCAAATTTATCTCAGATAATGCTGATGACAGTTCACAGCAGGACTGGAAAAACAGCCTTCCAGATGCAGCTTTGAGTTTTTTAACTATTCAGGATGACTTGCTTAGTCTTTAAGGCTAACCATCTAATTTTACATCGATAAATGAGAATCAGAAAGCCAAAAGAACCTCTCGCATTGTGGAAAGAGTTCAAAAAAAATTGGGAAAGTCATTAGAAACTTGAACCTAACAAGTCCAGCACTACTGCATCTGCGTATAGTAAATGTGTCCTTTGTTTGAGTAATCCTAGCCGGTCCCAACTCATCAGGGGACACCCCTACCCATCAAGGCACGCTTTAAAAGTCAACGCAACGCAATATTAAGGTTGTATCCAAGACCTTTTGCTGACGAGTAACAATTTTATCATTGAATTTGTTCAAAATGGACTGAAGCTTTTCAAGCAAAAATCCAGATCCTGAAACATAAATCCCTTCTTTCTCAATTAAAAGGGCGGGAGAACGCCAGTGGCTAGCACCGTTCCTGCCCGCAACTTCTACACATTCCTGTCAGGATTGTCCGAAATGGCTGACCCCTCATAATATTTTCAGTTTTATTGTTGCGATTCCGGATTTACAGCATGTGACCTAAGATCTTCTAACGCCAGAACAGACAAACAGGCTGCATTTGTAGCGGAAAGAATGACATTTGGTGCTACCCCTGCCCGGCGGGCCTGCTCCCACCTTGCGGCACACAGACACCAGCTATCACCCGGTTTCAGGCCGGGAAAACCATATTCGGCCCGGGGCGTCGTTAAATCATTGCCAGCTGCCTTGCTAAAGCTAAGAAAATCATCGGTCATCACAGCGCATACAGTATGACTGCCAATATCTTCCGGGCTGGTATGGCAGCAGCCATCGCGGAAAAAGCCTGTCATTGGTGCAACAGAGCAGGGAATCAGTGCGCCGCCAAGCACATTTTTCTGGCGTCCACCGCCAAAACTTTCACCATCCATGTGTTTTCGCCTTTGGTTTGTCTGGCCAAAATGACTATATAACGTCTTTTCCGGGACCTATCTCAGAAAAACCGCCTGCTTCTGTGCTTTTCGCATTCATCAAGGCTCAGCATTGCTTTTTCTATATCATTTTCTAACTTGGTCATGAAACCACTCCGAGGCAAGCCCTGGGCTAAAGCAGGTAGAAAATGGACAGTGATCACACCTGGGTTCTTGATAAACCCGTTGCGCGCCCAAAAACGGCCCGAATTTAGCGCCACAGGCACCACATCCAGACTAGTGGCCTGATAAAGTGCGAACACACCAACTTGATAGGGGACAGTTTGGCCTGAAGCAACTCTTGTGCCTTGTGGAAAAATCAACAATGACCGACCCTCAGATACCGAAGTCACCGCCTGCTGGCGTAGCTTTTTCAATGCAGCCATGCCAGCCTTACGGTCAACAGCAATGCAGCCTGAGCGCAAAAAAAACCACCCAAGAATGGGCAGAAATAACAATTCACGCTTGAGCACCATAACCGGCGCATCCAATTCCCAGTATAAGACCAACGTCTCCCAAGCAGACTGATGTTTCGCAGCATAAATGACCTGCTTCGTCTTCTGGACATCTCCCCGTATTTTGTGATGAAGCCCAACAATATGCAAAAGACAGGCTGTATACCAGCCCCAAAATTTACCTGCTGCACGTGTCCAGTCCCTTCGCAGCAGGCAAGGCAGCAAAGATACCGTGAAGAGAACTGTGCTNAGAATAAACATGAGATTGAACAAAAACGATCTAATAACTATCATAATACTATTACTATCGNGACCNTNCGNATGGCTCAAGTAAAAGCGGCTTTNCANAAATTATCAGACAAACTAACAGATGATTACAAACAAAAGCATAAATATAAAATCAGACCCTATAACCTGGCAGCAAAACGCCCGTGCCAAGATCATGGCTGTAATCAGAAACAAAGACCAAATCACCTATAAATCGCTGGCGGTGACAGCAAACATTACTGGACCACATAAAATCCACCGGCTGACCTTATGGCTAGAGCAATTAATGGCCGAGGATCATCAGAGCGGCCGCCCATTGAGGGCTGCGGTCGTGGTCTCAAAGGCCAGAGGCGGACTTCCTGCACCTGGATTTTTTGATAAAGCGAAAGAACTGGGGCTGGATTTTGAAACGACTGACAGGCGAACTAGCTATAATATCTATCTGCAGAAGGTTTATGCTAGCATATCTGTTCTCTAGCCAGTAGATGGCAGCCTACTACGACTCCCCTTTAATAATGTGATAAACAAAATAGCTTTCCACTGAATCAGAGCGGACAAGTTGATGGCCTTCTGCTTCACAAAAATGTGAGATATCAAGAGGNGATGCTGGGTCATCCGCCAAAAATTCAACCACCACGCCATCGCCTGACTGCGCTAGCACACGTCTGGCTTTCAGCACAGGCAAAGGACATTTTAATCCACGATAATCAAATGACGGCATTTGTGTCATCAGGCTTTACTCGCTATAACCACGAAGATAAAATTTTTCTTTGAGACGCAGTATAGATGTGTTTTCGTCTGACCTACAATCAGCTTTTCCACGTTAAGGGGACATCTTCTTAATGACAATTTGGGGATTGATTATTGGCGGTGCGACTGGGTTTGCATTTGGTGGGCCAATAGGCGCCTTATTGGGCGCAGCAGCAGGCACCCTAGCGGGACAGCAGCTTCGCCGGCATATCAACCCAGAGCAGAACAAAAAGGTTGCATTTACAGTTGCTGTAATCGCTCTGTCCGCAAAAATGGCACGCGCTGATGGTGTGGTAACAGTAGCTGAAATAAGAAGCTTTCGCGAACGGGTACAAATCCCTGAAGGTGACCTGCACAGGGTTGGCCAGTTCTGGGACCTTGCCCGCCAGACCCAGGAAGGTTTTGAGGCATATGCTCGCCAGACCGTCAGCCTGTTTGGGCCAAAATCCGCGATCTTAGAACAGCTTTTGGATTTGCTGTTTACCATCGCCAGATCAGATGGTCATATCACNAATCCAGAATGGGATTATCTCCAAAAAGTAGCAGCTGTTTTTGGCTATGATGAAGATGAATTTAATCGTTTGTCGGACATATACTCAGGTGAAAATCCGCCACCACATCTGGTTTTGGGTGTATCGGNACAGGCAAGCATGGATCAAGTTCGCACTGCCTGGCGAAAACTAGCTGCCGAGCACCACCCAGATAAGCTTATCGCAGCAGGCATGCCAGAAGAATTTATCAAAGTATCAACAGACAAGCTAGCCCGCATCAACTATGCTTATGACCTTTTGTCCAGAAAAAGAGCTGCTAGCAGCAGACCGGTATGAACGGTAAATTTNATGCTGGAAATTTATGAAGGATAATGTGAATGGCTCCGCCTTTGTTATCAGTATCTAATCTGGCCTTGAATATAGGGGACAGATGGCTTCTGCGCCATGTTGATCTGGCAGTCAGTCCCGGAGACAGGCTGGCCTTTGTCGGACGCAACGGGGCAGGTAAGTCAAGCCTGATGAAACTGATCGCTGGTTTTACAGAACCCGATGAAGGCAGCCGCTGGTGCGCACCTCATTGCTCTGTTGCCTATCTGCCCCAGAACCCCTCCTTCAAAGCCAGCATGTCATTATCCTCACATGTTCTGAACGGCCTAGACGANGGACCGCACATGTCTGTCGAAGACAGACGTAAACTGGCNTATAAGGCTGATNCCATTATCGAACAGCTTGGTCTAAACCCTGCTCAGATGACAGATAACCTGTCTGGCGGCGAGCGGCGGCGAGTCTCGCTGGCACGGGCGCTGGTNAGTGACCCNGATGTGCTGCTNCTGGATGAACCGACAAATCATCTCGATCTGCCNACAATTGAATGGCTGGAGAATATGCTNAGAACTCGTAAAGGGGCACTGATCCTGATCAGCCATGACCGAGCGTTTCTCCGGGCTTTGGGAAATGGCATCTTGTGGCTGAATCAAGGTGCATTGCGGCGGCGTCAAGGCGCGTTCGATGATTTTGAAGACTGGTCTGAAGCTATTCTGGCAGAAGAAGCTGTGCGGTTGCATAAGCTGGATAGGAAAATTGCTGAAGAAACACGCTGGTCACATCAAGGCATCAGTGCACGGCGCAAACGCAATCAGGGACGCCTTCGCGACTTGAAGGCNCTGCGCCTACAGCGGGCAAGGCAGGCCCCCTCCCAGGTCNANGAACTGACATTAAACCCTGTCAAAGCAGAGACAGGCGGACAGGTTGTTCTGGAAGCCAGAAATATTAGCCTGNGTGTCGGCGNNGGAGACCAGATNCGTGTGCTTGTCCAGCATTTTAATCNNAAAATTCTGCGGGGTGACAGGCTGGGGCTGGTCGGGCCNAACGGGGTTGGCAAGTCTACTCTGGTGCAGGCCCTGCTAGGTGAGCTAGCCCCAGATGCCGGCCATGTAAAAGCTGGCTATGGTCTGATACCCAGCTACTTTGATCAGAACCGCGCTTTGCTGGAGCAGCAGGCTAGCCCCTGGACCATCTTGTGTCCTGATGGGGGGGATACGGTTGAAATCGCCGGCAAGCCCAGGCATGTGACCAGCTATCTGCGTGATTTTTTGTTTGATGACTATAANATGACACAGAAAGTTTCTACCCTGTCGGGAGGCGAGCAGAACCGCCTGATGCTGGCCTTCATCTTTGCACAGCCTCATAATTTTCTGGTGCTGGATGAGCCAACAAACGATCTCGATATGGAAACGATTGACCTTCTACAGGAGGTGATNTGTGACTATGATGGCACAGTTTTGATCGTCAGTCATGATCGTGACTTTTTGGATCGCACCGTAACCGGACTGCTGGCCTTTGAGGATAACGGGCGCATCATTGCTCATGCTGGCGGCTATACAGATTATCTCAACCGCCGCCGCAGACAGCTAGATAAACAGCAACACAAAAAAGCTGACAAAAACAACAGCCAGAGAAAAACAGGCAAGGAGAAGTCGACCCAGAAAAAGATAGAAGACAGGCCAAAAGANAGACTGAGCTATAAACAGACCTATCTGCTTGAAAAGCTGCCTGATGAAATCGCTGCACTAACAGAACAGATAAACACAGCAGAGCAGTGCTTGTCTGATATGAGCTTATTTGAACAAGACCCGGACAAGTATAAGAAACTAGCCGAACAGACCAAGCAGAATAAGCAGAGATTGCATGAAAAAGAAGAAGCCTGGCTTGAGCTGGAGATTCTGCGTGAGGACTTAAACGGCCGCTGAATTGACTTAACTGACATATACAGGCAAAACTGCTTGTCGGAGCAGATGACTGGATGGCTGCTGTCTGTTACAGACAGAGGAAAGTCCGGGCTTCACAGGATCAGGATGCTGGATAACATCCAGCGGGGGTGACCCCAGGGAAAGTGCCACAGAAAACAAACCGCCAGACAAGNTTNGNNTGGTAAGGGTGAAAAGGNGCGGTAAGAGCGCACCGCGGGTCTGGCGACAGGCCCGGCATGGCAAACCCCATCCGAAGCAAGACCACGTAGGGGCATAGCTGTTTATTCAGCACTGGTGATCCTGCTAGAGATGTCCGGGTAGGTTGCATGAGATGTCTGGCAACAGGCATCCTAGATGAATGGCCATCATCCCTGCCGGTTCCGGCAACAGGGATACAGAACCCGGCTTACAGGTTATCTGCTCCGCTTTTTGTTCTCGCAGCAAGCCGAACATGCCTTAATTCTGCCTAAATTTTTATTTACCTTTGAGCTCTAAAAATTTAAACTACTAGGGCAATTTCATGAGCCTTTGCCAGCAGAAACTTGGTTTAAATAACAAAACCGTTTCCCCCTAAATAAGAAGTTTCTGCTGGCATTTTGATAGACATTTCAGCTACATACATCAATTTAGAATGCGCCATGCGACTTGATAACATCCCTATATCAGAGGATACTAGATGGCCTCCAATATTATATGTTTGACATAGGCGGGTGACCAGTATTCGATTTTTTCTGCTACACTTTTTTCTGCGCCAATAGTAAAAGCGCCGGTTGCCCATTTTTCCTCATCATTCGCCAACTGCTTATTGGTTTCTTCCACAGTGCCCATATAATTACCAGAAGAGTTGTCTAAACTTGGGCTAAAGGAATCAAGCACAACAAGAGACACCTCAAGTCCGCAAACTCTCACCCTCACCTGTATAGAACATATAGTGAACATATAAAAAAAATGACGTAATTTTAATACTTTAAATACTGTTATTCAAGTCATATATCATAAATAACTGAAATTACACAATTTTTCCATAATTCACCGTCAATTCCCATTGACCTCCATAAATTCCCATGATATCCCATAAATACCCATAATTTTCTAGAAGGGGCTGGCGGAGAA
>PBLM01000040.1 GCA_002721775.1 Rhodospirillaceae bacterium
CATTTCCCAAAAATCAGCGCCGCCAGCGCGATATAGCCTTTGCCTGCAGCCATCTCACGGATAAAACCCGCACCATGCGCCGTCGACAGATAGGTGCCGGCAATCCCGCATAAAATACCCGCAATAATCACAGCCTGAAATCGCAGCCCAGAAACGCTGACCCCTGCACTATCAACAGCTTCCGGTTTTTCACCAACCGCCCGTAGACGCAGGCCAAATGTGGTTCTGAACACCACAAAACCTGTGACAATCACGGAGAACAAAGCGACCCAGACCAGAAGATTATGACCAGAAATGATCTCCTGATAAATTGTCCCCAGCACGAGAATATGCCCAGCTTGTTCGGCAAACGGCAGAACAATATCTGTGAAGCGCTCTGATTTATTCAGAAACGGTGTCTGCCCACCCTGCGCAAACAAGGCTATGCCTAATGTTACTGTGAGGCCCGATGCCAGAATATTAATGGCCAGCCCAGAAATAACCTGGTTGCCCTTATGAGTAATACAAGCAAAACCATGAATTAGACTCAACGCGACAGATACAAGGATGCCGCCAGCAAGACCGAGCAGAGGCGAACCTGTAAGAGCGGCCATGCTGGCGGCCGCAAAAGCTGACATGAGCAATTTGCCCTCAAGGGAAATATCTATGATGCCTGACCGTTCTGAAAACAGGCCGGCCATCGAACACAAAATAAGCGGTGTGGCAACCCGCAGGGTTGCATCAATCGTCAGCACAAATTGTAGCCAGAGATCAGCCATTATCCGCTCCATGTTGGTTTGCGCAGACTGCTGTAGGCCCGGACAACTGCGGGCATGAACAAATAAGCAAGCGCCCCTGAAAACAGAATGATGAGGCCCTGGATCATCAGAACCATTTCACGCGTTATGGTCTGAAATTCAAAATCAAGTTCTGCGCCGCCCTGATATAAGGCACCGAACAGCAGGCTGGCCAGGACAATCCCAATGGGATGATTACGGCCCATCAATGCCACCGCAATGCCCGTAAACCCATATCCAGACGTGAAATTCAGAATAACGCGTTGCTGCACGCCCAGAATTTCGTTCAGCGACATCATGCCAGCAAGCGCGCCAGAGATAGCCATAGCGATCATGATAATCTTTGCCGGATCATGACCTGCATATATGGTTGCCCGCTCGCTGAAGCCTGTTGCCCTGATGATGTAGCCCAGCTTAGTCCGCCAGATCAAATACCAGACCCCAAAACAGGCCAGTAGCGCAATCACAAAAGACAGATTTAAAGGTGAGCGCGATACCGAAAATCCAGCCATCTGCAGCACTTCATAAACCAGGGGCAGATTAATGTCGTCTGCAAAGCTTCTTGTTTCCGGTGACATCTGGCCTGGTGCCATCAACATGCCTGCTAAAAGCCAAACCATGATTGATGAGGCAATGAAGTTAAACATAATCGTCGTGATCACGATATGACTGCCGCGCCTGGCCTGAAGCCAGCCTGGGATCACCCCCCAAATAGCCCCAAACGCTGCTGCTGCAGGAACAGCCAGCATCACGACCAGCAGGGGCGGCAATACTGAATCCAGCAACAAAACAACAAGACCCACACCTAGCCCGCCAATCATCGCCTGCCCTTCACCGCCGATATTAAACAGCATTGCATGAAACGCGACAGCAACGGCAAGGCCTGTAAAGATAAAATTGGTAGTGTAAAACAGCGTGTAGCCTAGCGCGCCGTCATATACAAAGGCCCCCTTGATCATGACCCCCATCGCTACAAATGGGTTCTCGCCGATAATGGCAATGATGACTCCTGCTACGGTCAGGGCCGCCATGAGGTTCAGCACGGGCAGCAAGCCAATATCTATCCAGCGGGGAAGCGATGAGACGTTCATAAACTATCTGGCTTTCTGCTGGCGCGGCGGCGCGGCGGTCACACCAGCCATCATCAGACCAATTTTCTGAATATCTGTATCCGACTTGCGGACAATACCCATATTCTTCCCTTCATTCATCACCATGACCCGATCTGATAAGCTCATGATTTCATCTAGCTCAACAGAAACCAAAATCACAGCACAACCCTTATCACGCATCCCCAGTAACTTTTTATGGATAAACTCAATTGCGCCGATATCCACACCTCTGGTCGGCTGGCCAACAAGCAGAACATCCGGCTGCGAAGACAACTCGCGGGCCAGTACAATCTTTTGCTGATTGCCCCCTGAAAACAAATTGCTCTTTAAGCTGGGTTCTGCAGGCCTGACATCATAAGAAGTCATCAGGGTCTTGCAATAAGCCGCCATTACAGCTGGCAACAAAACAGGTGAGCGTCCCCCCATAGAGTCAGCATATTCATATCCCAGTACAGCCGACTCAGCTGCTGTAAAAGGCAGAATCAAGCCCATGGCATGTCTATCTTCGGGCACATGGGCCAATCCGAGACGTTTGACTTCTGAAGGAGATGCCGGCTGTTCCGCAGTGATTTTTCTGTCACCAATCTGAACCGTTCCGGACGTTAGCTTCCGGATCCCTGCCAGCACCTCAAGCAATTCGGACTGTCCATTCCCAGAAACACCAGCAATGCCCAGTATTTCACCCTGATGTACTGAGAAACTGATGTCAGACAAGCTGGTGACGCCAGATGATTCAGTAACCGTCAGATGCTCTGCACTTAACATAGCCTGCCCAGCCTGCGCTGCTTGATACCCCACATCCAGCAATACTGGCCGGCCAACCATCATTTGGGCAAGTTCCTGGGGGTCTGTCTGAGCTGTCTGCAGATGATCCACCATCTCGCCAGAACGCATGACAGATACAAAATCCGTCACTGCCATAATTTCCTTCAGCTTATGCGTGATCAGCAAAATCGTCACCCCTTGCGCTTTAAGCGTGCGCAGAATATCAAAAAGCTGTTCTGTTTCCTGAGGTGTCAGCACACCTGTTGGCTCATCAAGAATTAATATCTGTGCCCCACGATACAAAGCTTTCAGAATTTCAACACGCTGCTGCAGGCCAACAGGCAAGTCCTGCACAGTTGCCTGAAGGTCTACGCTCAGCCCATAACGCTCAGTTATGTCCTTCAAAGTGGCTTCTGCCTGCCGCGCACCAGCCTTCAGATCAGAACCACCCTCATGACCCAGAATTATATTTTCCAATACAGTGAAATTAGGCACTAACATGAAATGTTGATGTACCATCCCAATACCAACCGCAATAGCATCAGCTGAGTTGCGAAGCCTTACCAACTCACCGGATATAGATACAGTTCCAGAATCGGCACCGTAAAACCCATACAAGACAGACACCAGTGTTGATTTACCCGCACCATTCTCACCAACAATGCCATGAATGGTTCCCGGCACAACAGACAGGCAAACATCCTTATTCGCCTGCACAGAGCCAAAGGTTTTATTTATATTCTGCAAAGAAATAGCAAGAGGCGATGGAAAATCGCCTCTTGCTTCTNAAATTGNTTTNTCAGCCATCCTATGACNTCCAANTNGTCANNTCAGCCTGACTTANTANGGACAGTTTGAATCGCTCATAAAATCATGAACAACAACTTTACCTGACAGAATATCGCTNCGNGCTTTTTCNACGGCTGATTTGATNCTGGCTGTNANCAANGATGCNTTATTTTCGTCAAGTGCCCAATCGACGCCNCCTTCAGCNACACCAAGNACNTTNACNCCTGAAGAAAAAGAACCGCTCATNGCGTCTTTAAAGGTCTCGTAAGCTGCCACATCCACTCGCTTGAGCATGGANGTCAAAACTGAGCCNGGGGCCATGCCATTCTGNTTTGAATCAACACCAATTGCNAGCTTTCCAGCATCAGCAGCAGCCTGAATAACGCCAACGCCAGTTCCACCNGCAGCATGNTAAACAACATCNGCGCCCCGATCAATTTGGCTTCTTGTCANCTCCGCACCCTTAGCAGGNTCNTTCCATGCTGATGGCGTNGTCCCNGTCATATTCTGATACACTGCTGCAGNNCCGTTNACAGATTTTACACCGCCAACNTAACCACAGGCNAATTTGCGGATNAGCGGNATATCCATNCCNCCAACNAANCCTACTTTATCAGTCTTACTAGCCANNGCTGCAGCAACNCCAACNAGATAGCTNCCTTCATGTTCTTTAAACACATATTGGCGCAGATTCGGTGCATCTAGCCACCCCACATCAATGATAGAGAACTGCTTATCCGGATAATCAGCTGAAACCTTTGCGATTGCATCAGCTTGAGCAAAGCCCACGCCTAAAACAATGGTTGCCCCACGCTCGGCCATGCGGCGCATTGCCTGTTCCCGCTGGGTTTCGTTGGTGACTTCGAATTCCATCACGTCAACACCTGTTTCCTTGGTGAATTTCTCTACCCCGTTCCACACGCCCTCATTGAAGGATTTGTCGAACTTACCACCCATGTCATAAATAACAGCCGGTTTAAAATCCGCAGCTGCTGCTGTCGATGTTGTCGTTAATTGTGGACCTGTAAACATCACATACAACGCCACAACGCCAGCAACAACTGCTGTAGTCAAAATTCTCATATCNNGTTCTCCCTTTATGATTTCAGCCCAATTTCTTTGAGCCGCTCTTGCAAAAANGCTTCTGCTGTAAAATCNTGCCTCAGCTTCACATCCGGATGTGGATGCAAAAACATAGGCATAGAATAACGTGATAGATTCAATTTATCATCAGGATTAATTACCCGATGTGTAGTTGATGGGAAATAGCCATTCGTTGCAAGTGACAACATATCACCGTTATTTATTGTAATCATTCCCGGATCACATGGCACANCATGCCACTGGCCCTGTTTGTCACGNGCCTGNAANCCAGGCTGTGACCCGGCAAGCAGCAATGTAATCAGATTGATATCCTCATGCGCGGCAGCGCGAATCGCAGCTGTATCCTCTGCCGCACTGACAGGCGGATAATGCAAAATCCGCAGCAGACTCTGCTGGCTGGCCTGCATCATCTCTTGCAGTGGCATACTCAACGTGGCGCTGATTTCTTCTGGCATCTGCTGGTCAAGCCAGGACAACAGCTCAACGCCAATTGCAGTCAGGTCAGCGTAAAGCTGCCGCGTAACTGCTTCCAGATCTTCAGGCACGCGCCCCCATGGATACACATGGTAAAATTCTTTTAAGTCTTTTTTCTTCGCGTCTTTGGCATGTTCGGATTTAAATGGAAAATATCCATCCTGCTTTTCGTANTCACGNANATANTCTNATTTACTTTCACTGGCAAAAAATCCACCCCACAACGCATAAGCTTCATCAATGCGNTCTGGCTGGATCGGGTGATTGGCCAAAACAGCAAAACCGGTTTCTCGTAAAGATCGCGCAAGCCTCTCACCGGCATCAGAGGCTGTGTAATCAACTGTCTCAATTTTCATAGTTGCATTCTCCCTTTCTGACTGATGGAGCTATGACCCAGCATGACTGGCCGCCCGGATGCTTTTCATTTTGTCAGCTGTTGCACAAATGTCCAGAAAACAACGCTTTACTTTCTGCACGTCGGCAGATACCGCAACCCGCACAGGCCGCCGTGACGAGCGTTTATCAGGCACAGTCTGGCCAACCGCCTCACCCTCACAGACAACAGACAAGGGCGTTACCTTGAACCTAAATAACGGCTCATCCGTAATTGCCACCAGTGCAGAAGGGTCATGCATGAGACAGANATGCTTCTGGAAGATGGAATGATAATATTTGATATAAAACNTAGAAATCTCATGCANGAANCCGCCGATGTCAGGAGCAGCATTCCGGAGGTAGGCAAAATCAGCATCATCACATGAGATTTTCTGGGTTACGTCCAGGCCGATAAGATCAATGTCCCAGTTAGCTGCAAATACTTCATCTGCTGCATGTGGATCATTCCAGATATTGGCTTCTGCATAGGCGGAAACATTGCCAGGGGACCAGACCGCTCCGCCCATAATCACAACTTTCTGAACATGATTCACAAGTTCAGGTTCAGCCTTGAGGGCAGCAGCAATATTGGTCAGTGGGCCAACAGGACATAGAATTATTTCACCACTATGTTGCCGACATGTTTTCACGATATAATCAACTGCGCTCATCTCAACCGGCGTGCCATGGGGTTGTTTGACCGGAACATCACCAAACCCCTCTGCGCCATGCACATTGTACGATGGCGGGTTCAAAGACTGCACCAGCGGCTGAGCTGCCCCTTCCGCCACATCGACACAGTAATGTGCCTGTTCAGACAACAGCAGCGCATTCCGTGTTGCCTGCGGGACGAATACATTGCCGAAGATGGTTGTCAGGCCCAGAACATCAAGTCCAGGATGCGCAAACGCATAATGGATGGCCATGGCATCATCAATGCCAGGATCTGTATCTATGATCAGTTTCTGCTGCATCTGTTTATTTTTCACTTTTAAAACGCTTCCACCTCAGCACGTGTTGGTATTGCCGCACTGGCACCCTGTCTTGTGACCTGAAGGGCAGAGGCCGTTGCCGCTATCTGCATAGCCTGTTCAATTGTCTGACCTTCATCTAGTGCCGCCAGAACATATCCCAGATAAGTGTCCCCTGCCCCAGTCGTGTCAACAGCCTTTACCGGAACGGCTGGCATTTCAAATGCCGCCGCCGCACTGCCCCTGTAACTGGCACCTTTCGCGCCGTGCGTAATAATGACATGGCGAATTCCATGCTGGTTAATCGGCTTGCCTGTAAAGCTTGTTAATGCCTCAGCTTCAAGATGATTGACAATCAGCAGGTCAACAATAGGCAGAAGGGCAGCTGTTATATCCGCTAAAAAAGGCGCAGCACTGTAACAGATATGAAGGTCTTTTTGTTCTGCCGCACGCAAAAAAGCCTCTGTCAGATTTACCTCATTCTGTGCCAGTGCCCAGTCACCTGGTTGGGCTGAAGCCAGGAATGGAGCAATCATTTCCGCTGGCAGGGCCTGATTGCTGCCTGGGCTTAGGATGATCTGGTTTTCTGCTGTCTGCTCATCAACAGCAACAATCGCATGGCCGGAGGATACATCTGCAGCTAGAATATGGCTGCAGTCCACACCAGCTTCCCGCAGGCCATGCAGCCATGCTGTATCAGCTTCATGAAGTTGTCCGGCATGACGCACATCTGCCCCGGCTCGGGCCAGGGCAATTGACTGGTTTGCTCCCTTGCCACCCAGGGCTGCTGAAAAAGTTGTTGAAGCCAGTGTTTCTCCTGCCGCTAACAGATGCGGCAGCGTATAAATGTAATCAACATTAATTGAGCCAAGATTGAATATGCTCATCTGCAAACCTGCTTTTGGGGCTTCTGAAAAGACAGATGCTCAATCATTAGGAGTTTTGCCACCATTTGCTGAAGACCATCCTTTCGGATCATTTAAAAAAGTTTCAACCGTCTCGGCGGTAAAGCTGTCAAACTTATCACTCTGTTTAATCTCATTCAAAACATCCCACCATGTTGACAGATAGTGAAGGGTGAGGCCAGCGTCTTTTAGCTGGTCTCTAGCATGATCAAAAATATCATAATAGAACACCACAAACGCGTGATCACATATCGCCCCCGCCTCACGCAGGGCATCGGCAAACAATAGCTTGCTACCGCCATCTGTTGCCAGATCCTCCACTAGCAATACATGAGAACCCTCTGGCAAATCTCCCTCAATTTGCGCATTGCGGCCAAACCCTTTTGGTTTTTTGCGGACATATTGCATGGGCAGGGCCAGCCGCTCTGCCAGAAACGCTGCAAATGGAATGCCTGCTGTCTCGCCACCGGCAACGCTGTCAAAGGCCTCAAATCCAGCATCCTCAGCCAACACGGAGGCAGCAAAACCCATTAATGCTGAACGGATACGCACAAAAGAAATAAGCTTGCGGCAGTCAATGTAAACCGGGCTGGCCGCACCGGANGTTAGAATAAATGGCTCACGTGCATTCACATGTACAGCTTCTATTTCGAGCAGCATGGCCGCGGTGGCCTTTGCCATGTTTACTTTATCCATTACAGGCAGGCTGAGCATCTCTGTCACTCCTTTATGCGTTTGTCCTTTTTATGTCAGCTTGCATCAGAATGCCTCAGGCTGTTCTGACTGACCAGAAGACATCCATCTGCGGATCAAAAACTGTTATTTCCCCTTCATTTGTCTGCAGAGGCTGCGGTACAGACTGAGGCGTATCATGTTTGACGAGGGTCAGCTGATCGTTGTTCACATCCAAACCATAAAATTGTGGACCATAGACAGATGTAAACCCCTCCANACGGTCAAGGCGACCTGCGTTATCAAACAGTTGCGCAAGACAGGCAAGCGTGTTGGGTGCGTTAAAAATACCCGCGCATCCGCATGGCTGAAGCTTGGCCGGGTCAGGATGCGGTGCACTGTCAGTACCCAGAAAAAATTTGCCTGTTCCGGCAATCACAGCGTCCAGCAGAGCAAGACGATGGGTTTCTCGCTTGGCAACCGGCAGACAATAATAATGCGGCTTAATCCCGCCAGCCAGATATGCATTCCGGTTGATGATCAGATGATGCGGCGTAACCGTTGCTGCAATCTGAAAATTTGCTGCCGTTACAAATTCAACAGCCTGCCGTGTCGTGATATGCTCAAATACAATTTTTAGCTGCGGCACACGTTCATGCAGGGGCGCAAGCACTCGTTCAATAAATACAGCCTCGCGATCAAAAATATCAATATCAGGATCTGTTACCTCGCCATGTACCAGTAACGGGGCTCCTGTCTCAGCNAGAACCTCCAGCACAGGCATGACTTTGTTGATGTCCTTTACACCACTTGCAGAATTTGTTGTTGCACCTGCCGGGTACATCTTGACCGCTGCGGCGATGCCGTCTTTTACAGCAGAAGCTAAATCATCAGCATTTGTCTGCTCAGTTAGGTACAGTGTCATCAGAGGCGTAAAATCCACGCCTTCTTCAAGAGCATCTGNAATNCGATCACGATAGGCAGCAGCNNCAGCNGCAGTGACNACNGGCGGCACCAGATTGGGCATNACAATTGCCCGTTTGCACCAGAAACTTGTCTGCGNTAANACNGNTTGCATGACCGGCCCGTCNCGNANGTGAAGATGCCAGTCATCNGGGGNGNTTATCTGCAATTTGGTNGTCATGCTGTCTCTGGTGAGCCTCCAATCAGCTGTTGGCGGCCCGCGCAATCGCAGCCCTAATCATTTCCCCTGCTTTTTCTGGACCTTCCCAGCCCTGAACCTTCACCCATTTGGTTTTTTCAAGATCCTTGTAATGCTCAAAGAAATGCGCAATCTGTTCCAGAATGATAGGCTGCAAATCAGCCGTTGACTTCACGCCCTTATAGTAGGGGTGCAGCTTGTCAACAGGCACACAAAGTAGCTTTTCATCAATGCCGCTTTCATCTTCCATCATTAATACGCCAATAGGGCGGGCCGCAATGACGCATCCATGAACAATGGGCATCGGGGTCAGCACACAGGCATCAATCGGGTCACCATCATCAGAAAGGGTGTGTGGAACAAAGCCGTAATTCACAGGGTAATGCATAGGCGTATGCAGGAACCGGTCAACCAGCAATGCCCCGGAATCCTTATCCAGCTCATATTTCACAGGGGCTGCGCCAGCCGGAATTTCGATGGCCACATTAATTTCTTCAGGCGGGTTTTTCCCAACCGACAGTTTGTCCAGATTCATCTCTCTTGCAATCCTTATATATCTCAATTTCGGATGAAGGGCTGGAATGCAACTCCCCGCATTAATTGCCCGTTCACGCCCCCCCTTAATACAAATATGAACAGGCTTTGACCAGACCCAATTTCAACAAGCCTACATAGAAGCGTAAAAGCCTTGATTAACTGTCAGCAGACCGGCATTGTGACCTCAAGACACACTGCGTTAACCAAGGATTTTCGCCAATCATGGCAAATACAGCCACATCCCCTGTTATCGTTCTGGGCCAGGGAATTGCCGGGCTGAGTGCAGCCGTTGCACTGGGTAGTGCTGGCTATCCGGTTCATGTCATTGGTCGCCGTCAGGCTGCAGCTGGCGGCCTGCAACTCTCACCAAACGGACTCAGAGCGTTGGCCAGCCTTGGCCTTGAAAAGGCTATTCTGGATAAGGCTGTCCGCCTGAGTGCGGTTGTAATTCGGACATTATCAACAAACCGTCACCTGACCGAAATCATACATAGTCCTCAGCATCTTCATGCAGCTGTCAGCAGACAGGATGTGATGGACTGTCTAGTTACCAAGGCTGAAAAACTATCCTGCATCCATTTTACGGACACAGAGATTCACACGCTCCACTTGGGCAAAGAACAGGCTGAACTTGTCAGCGAAGATGGTGATGTTTTCAACTCCGATGAGGTCATTGGCGCAGATGGGGCAAAAGGTCTGGCCCGTGCTGTTCTGACCGGCCAGAACAGCCTGCCTCTGCAACCTACCTACAGCGCCATGCGGGCAGAGATTGACACAGCTCAGCTGCCTGCAACATTTCGGCGGCCCACAACTATGCTGATGCTGGGCGATGGCTGCCATATGGTCAGCTATCCAATTAAAGGCAGTAGCCAAATAAATTTGGTTTTCTGCACCTCAGCTGACAAGGTTACTAACGGCTGGCAGCAGCGCTGCTTTGGCCAGAACCCACTTCTTTCAGGTTTGACTGACCCGGCAATCAGCTGGGCAAATACCCCTTTATTTCCTGCCGAGGTGTTGCCTGTTTGGCGGCGTGCACATCTGACCCTGTTGGGGGATGCGGCACATGTCATGCCCCCTCATTTAGCTCAGGGCGCAGGGCAAACTTTTATCGATGCCGCCTGCTTGAAGGTTTTACTAGCCGAAAAACCTCTTGCGCAAGCCTTGGATCAGATGGCAATAACTCGTTCTGTTGAAGTACAATCAATTACAAAAAAGGCAGGTGCTTCAGGCCAGATTATGCGTCTGAGCGGCGTTGCCAGCCACGCCAGAAACATCTTTATTGACATGGCCGGGCCACGTTTCATTAACAGCTGGCTAGATGAGGTCTGGCAAGCGGAAAACTGAACTTTTTCTGTTCTAGCCTGACATCCACTGTCCCGAAGACAGCGTATAATTTTGGTTTAGTATTGGATTACCTTTTCTATGTTCCGCTGTTTTAGATTTTCTTGTCTTCTTGCCTTTATTGGAGAAATTATGAGCATTTCCGCTGCTGTTGCGGCTGGCCCATCAGCCTGGGGTTTTAGTTTCACTGCTATTGATGGTGACAATCTACCACTGAGCCAATATGAAGACCGAGCTCTGCTGGTCGTCAATACAGCGTCCAGATGTGGATTTACTTCACAATATGATGCCCTTCAGCAGCTCTGGCAAGATTATAAGGAACGAGGCCTTGTTGTTATTGGTGTGCCATCTGATGATTTTGGCGGACAGGAACTGGCATCTGAAGAAGAGGTTAAACAGTTCTGTGAGGTAAACTTTAATATTGACTTTCCCTTGACCGCAATCACAAGTGTGAAAGGCCGCAAAGCCCATCCGTTTTATCAATGGGCAGGCCAGGAGGCCGGCATGCTGGCCCGCCCAAAATGGAATTTTCATAAATATCTGGTCGACAGACAAGGACAGCTTGTTGCCTCATTTTCCTCTGTGACTTTGCCAACATCAGAAAAAATCAGAGCAGCTGTTGAAGCCGCCCTCACTCGTTAACAGGCCGGCCAAATCTTGATTATAGTCACAGGTTCGTGTAAATAACGCCTTAGATCTAGCCGAAGATAAGGTGCGGTTACACTCCATGCAATATCCCACAAAAACAGACCGCTATGTGGTTGCTGCACTGTACCAATTTGTCAGTCTAAATGATCCTGCTCGCTGGCAGAACAGGCTGAAAGAAATATGTCAGCGCTGCCAGTTGATGGGCACATTATTGGTTGCCCCGGAAGGCCTTAATGGGTCAGTTGCCGGCCAACTTTCTGATATCGGGACATTTACCGGCTGGTTAAAGAACAAAACCCCCTTTACCGGGCTTGAAATCAAATACGCATTGCATGATGAACCCCCCTTTCACCGCATGAAAGTCAGGCTAAAAAAAGAAATAGTCACCATGGGCCAGCCGAAGATCAAGCCCAACGAACAGGCCGGCATCTATGTTGCGCCGGATGAATGGAACGAGTTGATTTTAGATCCTGATGTTCTTGTTGTGGATACCCGCAACAATTATGAGACAGCCATTGGCAAGTTCCGCGGCGCAACTGACCCACAGACAACAACTTTTCGTGAATTCCCCGCGTGGGCAAAAGCTCTTTCTGAAAGACCGGAAGCAGAACGTCCTCGTAAAATTGCCATGTATTGTACAGGCGGAATCCGATGTGAAAAATCCACAGCCTTTATGAAATCAATCGGCTTTGACGAGGTTTATCACCTGAAAGGTGGCATTCTTAAATATCTGGAAGACACCCCTGAAGATGATTCTCTGTGGGAAGGTGAATGTTTTGTCTTCGACAGCCGTGTTTCTGTTGACCATCATCTGCAGCAGGGGTCTTATCAGCTGTGTCATGCCTGCAAAATGCCGTTGAGCATGAATGATATTGCAGCAAAACAATATGTTGCCGGTGTCAGCTGTCCCAACTGTTTTGAGAAAACAACAGAACAGCAACGAGCACGCTTTGCTGAACGTGCCCGTCAGATTGAATTGGCCAAAAAAAGGGGCACTCAGCATATTGGGACACGACCACCACACGCCAAAAAATCAGAACAAAGACATTAGTTTAGCCGTAAGGTCTGATCAAGCCTCACGCAGGGCCGTAATTGCGTCTGAATAACTTTGCCTCGCACTAAAAATTGCTGATCCTGCCACTAGATTATTTGCACCAGCCTGCTTCACTAGAGGTGCTGTTTGCGTGGTAATGCCGCCATCAACCTGCAACTGAATATCTCTCTCGCCAATTAATGCTGCCGCCCGTTTAATCTTTGGCAGCATCTCTGGAATGAAAACTTGACCGCCGAAGCCCGGGTTTACAGTCATAACCAAAATCAGGTCAAGCAAATGAAGACAATGAGCCAGGTTTTCCACTCCTGTTGCTGGATTCACAGCCACACCTGCCCGGCAGCCCAGTTCGCGGATGCAGCTTAATGTTCTATCAAGGTGCGGACATACCTCTGCATGAACTGTGATCCCCTGAACACCAGCAGCCGCAAAATCTTCCAACAGAACATCAGGGGTTTCAATCATAAGGTGCGCATCAAAATAGGCATCTGTTACTTTGCGCACGGCCCGAATGACTGCCGGACCAAATGTTAGATTAGGAACAAATCGACCATCCATTGCATCAAGGTGGATCCAGTCTGCACCCGCAGCAGACACATCTTTGATTTCATCAGCCAAATTGCCAAAATCACTCGCCAAAACTGAAGGGGCAATAATTACAGGCTTGTTTGCTATCATCCGCTGTCTTTCCTCTTACTGAACCAAGGCTCTGCTTGTCGATTAGAATTTATTTAAGGAGGCTACCATATCATCAAGCGTAACTGACAAGGGCCGCGATGAAAACTTCAGAATTTTATAAGCAGGCTGATTATCATAGTAGCGCATCAGACCCAGCTCTGAGAGAATGCTTTTTACATTAGGGTCAAAGATGGCTATTAGCCTTGAGATAAAATTTGGCATTTCACTTGATGAAGCTTTAGAGGAATGAGCTTTTAACAGAGCTGTTATCTCTGACATCCATACAGACTCGCCAGTTAGTATAAAGCGTTTGCCGATAGGTCGTTTGCCGGTCAAGGCAGCAATATGTGCCGCCGCCACATCACGCACATCAACTGGCGACAGGCTTAGCTTAGGAACAAGCGGGCATTTCCCAGCCATAACCATCTGTACAAGAGCAATGCTAGCTGAGCTCTGTTTTGCCAGACGAGGCCCAAGAACAAGGCTTGGGTTTATTGTGACCAGCTCAAATCCAGCATATTTCTGCGCCAGTGCCCAGGCCTGTTTTTCTGCTAATGTTTTTGAACGAACATAGCTACCTACTCCCTCTGATAGATCAGACCAATCATTAGCAGTAAGATAGCGGTTGTTTTCAATATGGCCATAACCAATAGCAGCGCAAGATGATGTCATAACCACACGTTTGACACCTGCCTTATGTGCCGCTGTCAGGACATGATTCACCCCTTTTAAGGCAGGCTCGATCACATCATCAGGATCTTTTGGCTCACTTAAGGGAAAAGGCGAGGCACAATGAATGACGGCCTTACAGTCCGCCATGGCCGCCTGCCAGCCCCAACTAGTCGTCAGTTCGGCAACATGACCTCTGAATTTTTTATGGCTAATATCCCTTTCAAGTTTATACACTTTTTCAGCTGAGCGCGCTGTGCCTGCCACCGAATAGCCAGTATTCAAGGCCTGTTGGATGATGTGACGTGCTATAAATCCTGTTGCACCGGTAACGCAAATCTTCCCCGCCATTTTGATGTATTTCTTTCCTATCGCTTGCAAGATTGAGCTTACAATTCACCTTTTACAAAAACACACTGCGGAACATGCCAACCATTTATATTACATCCTTTGCCCGAAAATAGGGCAAATTGTCTTGAGACGAGCAACCCATCACCGCCAAACGTTCAATAATTTGCAAAGCCCGCTGATACTTGCGCTCAATTTCTTCTTCACTGAATTCATCAAACTGTTCACCACAGAGCAAAATACCGTGATTAGCTTGCAGTGCACGCACCCGGCGGCCATGCATCAGCCCGTCTACAAGGGTTGCATGTTCGAACTCATCACCTTTGACAATCTGTATCTTATTTTCAACAAGGAAATAGCGGATGGCCGCCTCACCCTGCAAGGCAAACTGCCAGAATTCGGAATCAGATTTTGACGGGTGGCCACTGACAAGGCTAAAGGCTTTGCAGAAGGCGAGGAAAATCAGCTCGTCACGCTCAGCCCCGGTCCAGGCGGTGCGGCCAAGCGTGCGCCAGATATCCCGGTTCATCTCTTCATAAATGGCAGGAATACGTTCAAAGAACAGGCGGTGCAAGCCAATATCGTTGACCGAATCTTCCATGCGCTGTTCTTTATGAATATCAATCGCACTGAATGAGCCACATACAGGGCAGCCTGAATCAGAAAATTTATCTTTAAGATAAATATGTGAACATCGCAGGCTCGACCCTAGCTTATTATCACATAAATAATAGCTTTTCTGTTCATCAACAGGCTGCTGGGATATCCACTGGAATCTGTTTTTATATTTCAAGTAAGATCCTCGGTGAGACCACAGACTCCATTTCAACTGTTCAACAGGGCCGAATGTTGACCAGTTAGAACTGACATCAATGACCACACAGGACTCCTTATTTTCAGCTGCCCGCAAGCCCCGACCAACTGACTGGCCCCACAATACCTTGGACAAAGTAGGGCGCATATGAACAATAATATTACAGTTTGGATTATCCCATCCTTCGGCCAAAACACCAACTGAAACAACCGCTTCAACTTCCCCTTTGGCATGATTGGCCAGAATCTGCATTCGCTCTTTAATCGGCGTATTTGCCGTAATCAGACAGACAGAGAGGCCAAGTTCCTCAATTGCTTCAACCGTGGTTTCTGCAACTGTGACATCGGGACAGAACCAGGCAGAAATCGGAATCGGTTTCACCTGCTCGCGCTCTTCACAGTAAATCATACAAGCATGGCTTATCATCGAGGACTTAATGATCGCAGGAGCAAGTTTGGCGACCGGAAAATCCCCTGAACTGATATCAATATTCCCCAAATCTAGGTCATGCACAAAATGCGGACGGTAACGCGGACGAACAAGAATGCCCTCTTCAAACAGCTTTTCCATATCTGCACCGTCTATAATCGCATCAAATGCAAGGCTGAGTTGATCTTTCTGATCAGCTGTCCTGCGTTCAGGGGAGGCAGTCAAGCCTAGAAGATGGGCATCATCCCGCCCACGTTCCATGAAGCTCTCCAAAATTCGCTTATATCCGGTTCCGTTAGGTGACACCCTGTGCGCTTCATCAATTATAATCAACTTTGCTTGTTCAACAGCTTCATCCAAAATCTCACGTGCGCGGGTGCTGGTTGACAGCAGCACGTCATAATCAAGAAACGCTTTTTCAGTGTGATTCAAATCCAGTTTGCGAACCCGGTGCTCACGGGCCAGCGCACGCTCCAACTGCTCCAGCAGCACCAACCGGTGACATAAAACAATTACCTTTTCACCTGCATAGAACTGCTTAATAATTTCACTGGCCAAAACGGTTTTTCCGGCCCCAGTTGGAGCTTTAACGATAAACCGACGATGCGCATTTAAAATGTCGGAAAACCCATCTATGATTTCCTGTTGCCAACGTCTGAGTTGCATATGAGTTTTAACCTGTCACTTTTTAGGTGTTTACGAGCGGACAAGTGTACATAAGTTTTTAAAAATAATCTCTAGCTAAAGTGAAAAAAGTTTACTTTTTTGCATCAAAATCAACACAAATCATTGATTCGGGCAACCAGCTCAGCATTTATAAGACGCGGACCTGTGTCCAAACGGTTTTTATGTCGCCTATCTCCGGGCAGTCTTATTCCGTCAAGCTCGCTGATCGCGTCAAAGAACCCAGCACAGTGATCCTGCCATCCCTCGCCAGCAACGAGTTGCGGGCTGATGGCAATGAGCAACTCTCCACCTTTGGCTGGGCCACCATCGTTATTGTCATGCTCACCCGCCTCAAACGAAAAATAATCTCCTGTCATGCCTGCACAAAGCAGCTCTACCATCATCGCAATGGCTGAACCCTTATAACCGCCAAAAGGCAACAATACGCCCTTCAAGATTTCGTTCGGATCGTTTGTGGGCTGACCGTCAGGGCCAAGGCCTGTGCCTGAAGGGACATCATGCCCGTCACGGGCTGCAATCTGCACATCACCTTTGGCAAGAGTAGATGTCGCCATATCAAACACAAGCGGTGTCTGCCCTGGACGCGGCCAGGCAAAAGACAGCGGATTGGTACCAAAAAAAGCCTGCGTTGCCCCTGCAGGCGCGACTGTTGGCTTAAAAGCTGTACAAGCCAGACTCATCAACCCGCGTTCAGCCAGATACTCTGTCTCCGGCCACAAGGCAGCGAAGTGAAAAATATTCACGACCCGCATCACAGCAATCCCGTTTTTGAGCGCCGCATCTGCCAGCACAGGCAAGCCTGTTTCAAGAGCAAGCGGCGCATAACCCATATATCCATCTACAGAGATAACCGACGCTAAATCATGGCTGATTTTTGGTTTTGCTGACCCATTAACCTTGCCTGATCGAAGCGAGGCGACATAACCAGGCACCCGGAACAGGCCGTGCGAGACTGACCCGTCACGTTCAGCTGTTGTGACTGTCCGGGCCAGTGCGGCAGTATTATCCTCATCACAGCCTTGTGCACGAAACACAGTTAGGGCAAGTGTTTCAATTTCAGCCAGGCTGAGCGCGGTTGTCTGCAGTGATCCCATAATCACGGTCTCCTTATCCTTCTTTATTTCCACTGTATCTCGCAGGCCCAAATCCTCTGCCTGAAGATAAAGATGACTGTCCTCTGAATTATCTTAGCTGGCTTTGTCAGTCATTATCAACCAGCCCTGCCCCTGCCCCTTTCTGCCGTGAGGTTTCTGTTGCCGGAACATAAGTCCGATTCGCCCGCGCTTCTAAAGCCTCCCAGACGGAAAGTTCAGTTTCAGTATGATGATAAGGAATAGCTGAAGATACAATAGGGCCTGCCTGATAGCTTAGCGTCCCAGCAGCAGCTTCGGGCAGGCTATTTGTTAGCGTAGAGAAATCTACAATCGTAAAAGGGTTTGTTTCATGTGGGGCCTTCAGTGTAAACACGCCTCCATAGCGTTGCACAGCACAGAACAAAAGCCCAACCAGCATCACCCAAGCATCTGTTTTTTCGATCATTGCTGAGCCTGTCTGCGGGTTGGCCAGCAACCAGTCAATTACAGCAACGCCTTCGATATGCGGACGCAGATGGCTGACCTTCAGCTGGTCTGCGGGACGGCCTGCCCCTCTCAAAACCAAGTTAACCTGGACAGTGGCAGGTTGCTGTGCTGAAGCCGCTTCATGCCCCTGTAGCAGCTCCAGCAGGTGAGCAAGACCATCATGACTTGAACATTGCAGCAGTGCAGCTGCTTCTGCCAGATCTTCTGCTCGGTCCATATTCAGCCCAGAACCAATACAGGCCTTACGGGCAATCTGTAAGACCTCATTTGCAGAACAGGGACGTCTCATCAGATCAACTGTTTCACATACAACACAGGCAGAGGTTTGCTCATACTGGATTCAGTGCAAACAGCCAGTCATCTAGATCTATCTTATCAGGATGGCCTAAATCTGCGGCTGTGGGTGCTCCCTGAAAAAGGGTAATGCGCGTCCAGCGATCTGATTTGGGATCGAATTTACTGGCCCCAAAAAAAGATAACTTACATCTTAAAAGATCAATAGGCCGGCAGCTCTCATCAACCAGATTATCCCTAATCTCACCATAAGGATAACGGGCTGTTGTCTGCACACGCCTAACAATATAGCGCAGTTCAGGATGATGAATCAAAAATTCAGCAACCGTAAGCCTGTCATCAGCGTTCTGTAATGCACCGCGCAGATCAGCCACATAAGAAGGGATGTTAAACGGCATTTCCCGTTCTGCGCCATCTTCGTCATAACGGTTACCCATACGCGGTTCTAGCTTCTCTTCTGACACATACCAGAAATGCGCCTGTGCAGACGGGGAGGACAAATCAATATCATCGGTCCAACAATAATGTGTATCCACCAACGCAGACAATTCAGACAGGCGCATTGACGGATAGAGCTGCGGCGTAAAGGGATTAGCCATACATTCTGCCATCCCGTCTATCTGTTCAGGGATCAGCTCAATCAGCAGGGAAACCATCAACTCCTGCATCTCTTCAGAACAGTTCTTCACCCGCTCAAACGCATTGGCAAAGGGGTTCAACGCGGCTAGTGGCTGGTCACGAAGCAAGCTTATCTGTTGCGCCAGTTCCTCGCGCAACTGCGAAATGCGCGCCATCTGAACAGGATCGTCAACCTCCCACTGGCTGACATGGGCTGCCGCCCTGCTCATTAGAATAGAAAAACGAGATAGTTGTGCCGGTGTGGCTGATTTTACATCACGTGCAGTTGCCAAAGCCACCTCACGGGCCATTATCCAGCTATGAATAAGGCACGGATGATTGACCAGAAAAGGGGCCATGCCCAGCCCTGTTGAATTACCAACCCCAATATAACGCCGGACAGGTGTATCAAGGCGAGCTGCTGCTTTGCCGCCTTTAACCTTCGCACAATGTTCTGCCAGCATAAGGGTGAATTCACGTATTAAAAAGACAGTCAGCATTTCTGCCTGGAACGCGCCAGTCAGCCCGGTATAGCCAGTCAAACGGTCACGATCCGCAATCCCAAATTTCCCGTTTCCGTATACAGCTGTTGTGCGCATCAAATAACCAGTTGCTGTCAGCTTGTTGCTGTCAGGCTGGGTGCCAGCAGCAAGCTGTTCAACAACGTGCGCAAACAGACGCACTGACTTATTCGCACGCGAGAGGGTCAGCACCTTATCGTGATAGATGCCGGCTTCCTGGCAGGTGACCTGATCGGCCAGATACTTGATATCCTGCTGATCTGGTATGCCATCGAACAAACAAAAGCTAGCATCCCATTTGGTGGCGATAACCCGATCTGTGCGATCGGCATCGTCGAGCGGGCGACTGAAAGCAATTAGCGAAAAAACCTTCCCGCTCACTGGCAGAGATAAGACCACATGACCATATCCATTCTGATCTAGGGCATTCACGGTGACAGTCATGCAAGCATCTTCCGCAGCCACACGACGTATAAAGCTGCGCATAAAACTTAGCCGATGAGGAAAAAATGAGCCCAGACGCGAAAGCTTCATAACCTCATCAGGCGGGCGCAGCCGGGGCAGCGCCTGACCACATATTTTCATTTGTTTTGTCTGCATAAGCTCTGTCGTTCAGCCTGTGGTTTCGCCCTGGGCAAAGGTACCAAAATTTTGCTCATAAAACCGCAACCAATTCAGCCCCATGATATCAGCAATTTCATCTACTGAAAACCCAACCCCCGCCAGACCAATAGCAATATTGGGGAAATCCCTTATTCCTTCAAACCACTTTGGTTGTGGTGGAAAGCCCGGTTGATCGGCACTGCCTTCACCAAAATCACGCTCAATTGACCAGCGGCCATTGCGCATCCATTCAACCACTGAATCAGGTTGGTCCTGGCAGAGATCAGAACCGATACCCAACGCATGAACACCATACCGTTCAGCTGCTATAGCAATCATTTCTGAAAAATCTGCCAATGAACAGTCGCTGCCCTCCTTTAAGTGGTGCGGATATAAGGAAAAACCTATCATGCCACCTGCATCAGTTAAGGCCTTAATCAGCTCATGTGATTTGTTTCGTCTTGCCGAGTGCCACCAGCTCGGGTTGGCATGGGTAATGGTGATCGGCCGGGATGAGCATTCAATCGCTTCAAAACTGGATCGCTCAGATGAATGACTCATATCCACCACCAGGCCAACCCTGTTCATTTCTCCAATAGCCTGCTTCCCAAAACGGGTCAGCCCTGGATCTTTTGCCTCGTAACAGCCTGTTGCAAGCAGAGACTGGTTGTTATAGCTGAGCTGCATAAAGCGTACCCCCAGCTGATGCAGAATCTCAATGAGACCAATATCATCTTCCATTGGTGAGCAGTTCTGCAAGCCGTAGAAAANCGCTGTCCGGCCNGAACTGTGNGCAGCATGAACATCTGCAGCTNNNCGTCCAAACATCAACCTNTCCGGATGGGNNGCNATATGCCNGTTCCAGGTGATGATNTTTTCNACAGTNTGNCTNAAATTTTCATGATAGCAAATNGTCACATGAACNGCNGACAANCCAGCTGCTGCCATTTCATCAAACAAAGCNGGCGAGTANTTTGCATATTGCAGATTATCAATGAAGATAGGTGTTTTCGTCATTACATGTCTTTCGCTGTCTGTCTATGAACAGGTCTGTGAGNCGGTGAGGTAAGCTGGGCTTCCAGCCATTGTCCAGTCNGCAACAATTTTTCATCATGTCCAAGTCCGGCTATCAATTGCAAGCCAACACCAAGCCCGTCTGGCCCTGTTATGCGCAACGGCCCGGACAAAGGCAGCGACAAACAAGGAGCACCGCACAGGCTCCATACGGTATTGCAGGCTGGATTACCCGTCCCGTTTTCAAAGGCGGGGGGCTGACCGGTTGCTGACGCGCTCAACAGCCCGTCATAATCCTCAAAAACAGAGGCTATGAATGTCCGGGCATCGTCNCGCACCAGAAGCGCTTCTTGATAGTCTTTTGNGCTGATCTGGCGGCCACGCCAGACGGCATCCTTTGCAAGGGCAGAGATTTTATCTGGCTGCAGGTCTGTAATGAGGTGCAAATTCTGGCTGATCTCATAATCATAAATGGTTTTATGGGCAGCCTGAAAACGTGCAATCATCTCCTGTGGTGCCGGATAGATATCTACCACAGCCCCCAGATGGGCAGCGATGGCCTGCAACCCCTCATGCACATAGGCCTCGACCTGCTCACCATACAACCCCTGCCACATCAACAGGCGTGGCACAGAGGCAGGCTTTATCTCAGCTAGAGGCGGCGTGTTCACAAGAACAGAAGAGAGCAGACATATATCATCCAGGCAGCCGGCAAAAAATCCCACCTGATCCAATGTCTGAGAAGTTTGCAGCACACCCTTTTTGTCAATTGCCGTGTGTGTGGGCTTCAGCGCGTGCACCTCACAGTAGGAGGCCGGACGGATCACTGACCCGCCTGTCTGCGTGCCAACTGCCAACGGGATATGGCCTGCGGCCACCGCAGCAGCAGACCCGCTAGATGATCCGCCAGGTGAGAAACTATGATTAATTGGGTTACGTGTCCGACTTTTTTCAAGATAGGCAAATTCAGTTGTCACTGTTTTTCCAAAAATGACCGCGCCAGCTCGCCGCAGTATTGTCACCAGCGTTGCATCAGCCTCCGGCTGGCGGCCTGCCAAGGCAGCTGAACCACATGCACAAGGGGCGTCTGTTGTGTCTATGATNTCCTTTATTCCCACTGGCACGCCGAGCAAAGGCTGCATATTTGCTGCTGCCCGACCGGAATCAGCCTGTTCTGCCATCTGACGCACCGCATCTGGCACAAGTTGTTCCCATGCCCTTATCTGGCCCTCACTTCGTTCAATTTCCTGAAGGCAGGCCTTCGCATAAGACAGGGCTGTCATACTGCCTGCCGAATGGGCCTCTCTGAAGTCCGTTGCTGTGACCATATCNTATTTGCCCGCAACAGTTTTGTGTTCAGGGCACCCTTTCCTCTCAGCTTTCAGAAGGAGACAACAGAACGGATTGACTTGCCTTTATGCATCAGCTCAAAGCCTTTGTTGATCTCATCAAGGCTCAAGTGGTGGGTGATCATTGGGTCAATTTCAATCCGTCCATCCATATACCAGTCCACAATTTTCGGCACATCCGTGCGACCCCTTGCCCCGCCAAAGGCAGTACCCCGCCAAGACCGGCCTGTAACCAGTTGAAAGGGCCGCGTTGCGATTTCTTTACCTGCGCCGGCTACGCCAATAATGATTGATTCACCCCAGCCTTTATGTGCTGATTCCAAGGCTACACGCATCACATCTGTATTGCCTATACATTCAAAAGTATAATCAGCCCCGCCGTCAGTCAATTCAATCAGGTGGGCTACTAGGTCACCAGACACCGTAGACGGATTTACAAAATCAGTCATGCCAAACCGCTCTCCCCAAGCGCGCTTGTCGTCATTCAGGTCAACCCCAACAATCTGGCAGGCGCCAATCAGCCTAAGCCCCTGAATCACATTCAGCCCGATACCGCCTAGTCCGAAAACAATCGCTGTACAACCCGTCTCTGCTTTGGCGGTGTTAATCACAGCGCCAATACCTGTTGTCACGCCGCAGCCGATATAGCAAATCTTGTCAAAGGGCGCGGCCTTGTTGACACGTGCAAGTGCAATCTCAGGCAGAACCGTGAAATTGGAAAAGGTTGAGGTTCCCATATAATGATGTACCGGCTGACCTTTATAAGAAAAACGAGATGTGCCGTCTGGCATTACGCCCTGGCCTTGTGTAGTTCGGATAGCCTGACACAGATTGGTTTTAGGATGCAGACAATAGTTACATTCCCGGCATTCAGGTGTGTAGAGTGGTATCACATGGTCATCCACACTGACTGAGGTGACCCCATCTCCAATCTCACGTACAATGCCTGCCCCTTCATGGCCTAGCACAGCTGGAAACAAACCTTCAGGATCTGCCCCGGAAAGGGTGAATTCATCTGTATGGCAGATGCCTGTTGCCTTAATTTCAACAAGCACTTCGCCTGCTTGAGGTCCAGCTAAATCAAGTTCGGTGATCTCAAGAGGCTGACCTGCCTCAAATGCCAAAGCTGCGCGTGTTTTCATAACATCCTCCTGACCGCATGCATCAGACCTAAAAGCTAATCATAGTTTTTGTCCNCGTAGCAAGACGTTTCTGGGAACAAGCGCCCTTAACCCGTGTCTTACTGCAAAAANAGGCAGCCCTTTTAAAAGATCAAAAAACCGTAAATCCGGCACAGGCGATAAACGGGCCGTTCCGCCAGCCTGGCTTGCTGTAGAGATGCGGCTGGCCTTGCAAGTCATAAACCGCCCCACCCGCCCCGGTCAGTACCGCTTCACCTGCAGCTGTGTCCCATTCCATGGTTGGGCCAAATCGCGGATAAATGTCAGCCTGACCCGTTGCCAGAAGCAAAAATTTCAAAGATGAACCAATAGATGTAGTCTGCTCAATCCCATGCTGGTCAAGAAACTGCTCCGTCTGCTGATCAAGATGTGAGCGGCTCGCCAATGCAACAGGCCCTGTATCCATGCAAGACCGGATAGTCGCTTTCGAGAGCTGGCCGGATTTTATCTGCCATGTGCCTGTAGCTGGCCCACCCCAGCATAACCAGTCAAGAAAAGGCGCATATACAATACCTCCTATTGCACGGCTGTTCTTGATCAAGCCGATATTCACGGTCCAGGCCCCATCACTGTCGCTGCGCAGAAATTCACGTGTTCCATCAAGTGGGTCCACCAAAGCATACAGCGCTTGAGGAGACAGCTTATGACTGTCTACTTCTTCTTCCGAGATGACGGGGAGATCAGGGTAAAGCTCGGCCAGCGCAGCCACAAGGATGTTGTTAGCCTGTTCATCAGCAACGGTGACAGGTGAGGCATCTACCTTAAAACGAGCAGAAACACCCTGTTCTTTAACCTTTAGGATAGCGCTGCCTGCTGCGCGAACAGGGGCAAGCAGGTGGGTTAAATTTACAGCGTCGCACATTACCTCCGGNACAGCATCCAGCTGCACACCATCTGGCACAATATCACACATAGATGAACTGNTTATTTAGCTGTTGGCATGATGAATTCAGCTCCTTTAGCNATCGAATCTGGCCAGCGCTGCATTACAGATTTCTGCTTTGTGTAGAACTGCACAGCTTCATTGCCAAACGCATGCAAATCCCCAAATAAAGACTGTTTCCAGCCTCCAAAGCCATGCCAGGCCATTGGCACGGGTATAGGTACATTAACCCCAACCATACCTACCTGTATCTGGCGCGAAAATTCACGTGCTGTATTCCCATCTGAGGTAAAGACGGACACCCCATTGCCATAACGGTGGTTATTGATCAATTCAATGCCCTCAGCTGAGTTTTCAACCCGCACACAGGACAGGACAGGGCCAAAAATTTCTTCCTGATAAATAGACATCTCTGGGGTGACGTGGTCAAACAGGCTTCCACCCATAAAATATCCCTGATTATGACCCGGCACAGACATATCGCGGCCGTCAACAACAAGCTCAGCTCCTTCTTTGATGCCCTTTTCAATCATGCCGGTGATACGTTCATGTGCAGCTGATGTNACAATTGGNCCCATTTCNGCATCCAGCTCCATACCATTCTTAACTTTCAGCGTCTTTGCACGCTCTGCAAGCTGTGGGACGATTTTATCGCCTACATCACCAACCAGAACCGCAACCGATATCGCCATGCAGCGNTCACCAGCTGANCCATAGGCAGAGCCAACAAGCGCATCNACNGTCTTANCTANATCTGCATCTGGCATNACCATCATATGNTTTTTNGCNCCGCCNAGNGCCTGNACNCGTTTGCCGTTTGCNGCCCCCTTTTCATAAATATANTGNGCNATCGGNGTCGAACCGACNAAGGAAACAGCTGANATAGNNTGATTTTCNAAAATNGCGTCAACAGCTTCNTTNTCGCCCTGAATNACTGAAAACACACCATCTGGCANNNCAGCTTCNGCCAGCAGNTCAGCCATCATCAATGANNCTGTNGGNTCNGTAGGGCTAGGNTTCAGNATAAAGCAGTTCCCNGCAGCAATNGCNANCGGATACATCCACATCGGCACCATCACNGGGAAATTAAANGGGGTTACCCCNGCNGCAATNCCCAACGGCTGCCGGAAGGTCCANTTATCAATNCCNGTTGAGGCCTGTNCTGAATATTCACCTTTNAGCAGCGCNGGCATNCCACATGAAAATTCCAGCACTTCAATACCGCGTTCCACCTCGCCGCAGGCATCGGTGAACACCTTACCATGTTCAGANGTAATNGCNGCGG
>PBLM01000041.1 GCA_002721775.1 Rhodospirillaceae bacterium
GCAAGCTATGCCCTTAAAGAAATAAATGCTTCTAACGCTTACTCATTAGGTTGCACAGGGCAAGGTGTAACGGTCGCTGTTTTAGACGGGCCATCAGACAGTGACCATCCTGACCTAGATGCAAACTATGTCACTGGCTGGGACGCTTCTCATGGCGATACTAATTCAGATTGTGGACGACTTGCTGGATGTACTGGTTCGCATGGTGTTCATGTAGCAGGCATAATTGCAGCTGAGAAAAATGGCTCCGGCATGCATGGAGTTGCGTACAATGCGAAAATTAAGCCAATTGCTATTTTTGATGATGCAGATTCGGATGACACTAATACAGCACAACTCGCAACAGCTATTGCTCAGGGTAGTGGGAGTTCAATTGCTGTAATGAATAACAGTTGGGGCGCAGCAACAGTAAAGACATATAGTTCAGGTGGCAGTTCCAGATATTATGTGGCTCCTGTTTCGGGCTCATCATTGTCAGCTACAGAGTTAAATGCCTGGAGAACAGCAGTTCAAACTACGGTCGTGGTCTTCGCAAATGGAAATGATGGCCAAAATAATTTGAACGGCAGAATGCATTCATGGTCATCCAATGCTGGCGCTTCTAGTGGTTCAACTTCTCACGCTGATTACATAGGGTATCTAACTACGAGCACTGAAACCAATCAGAATCTTCCTAGCTGGAGAGGCTCATATTTTTTAACTGATTCAAACTTAATTGGGAAGTGGTTAACAGTTGTAGCGCTAAATGAAAATGACGCCATAACAAGTTATAGTAACGGGTGCGGAGTAGCTAAGAATTATTGTATTTCGGCGCCAGGTGGAGAGTTGAATTTTGGAAGGGATGCAGGAATATACTCCACTGTAAATCAGAGTGACTCAACAGAAANTGGAGATTACGCATACAAACAAGGCACNTCNATGGCCGCNCCNGTNGTTTCTGGTTCANTTGCTTTATTGAAAGAACANTTTCCAAATTTNACGCCNNCNCAGCTTGTTGACCTTTTGATNAGNACAGCTNCAGATNTAGGNGCTGCNGGAGTAGATGAANTTTATGGCGTGGGNAAAATTAATCTTGGNTCAGCTGCAACACCACAAGGTNNNACNTCNGTTGTTGATTTTAGCGGNAATGTNATACCCAACTCTCATAATTCTTCAACATACATTTCCCTATCACCAATTTTTAACTATGTGCGACCGGAAAGTATCTCCTTGGGTGTATTTGATAAATATAAACGGGCATATGAGTGGGTGCCCCAAATAAAGAGCGAAACTGTTAACTTTTCAGTAAGAGATAATTTTTTGAAGCTTAATTCTCACGAAGAGCAGATTTTGTACAAAAATAGAAGTTTTCAACTTGGTATTTTGGGCTTGGCAGAAGTTATTAACGAGGACGAACAGTTTGTTAAAAAATATTTTGCGAATTCAGAAATGAACGGTAGCCGCATCAAAATTGCTTATGTAAGTGACCATGACAAACAAAGAGAAAAGTATTTAGATCCAGAGAATATCTATTTTATTGAAAAAACTTTTCCCGTGTTTGAGAAAGCTACGCTTGTTGAGAGTGAAATAAATATTAGCGATGACACGAAATTACTAAACTATAGTTTTATCGGAAAANACAAGGGTATATCAGCATCAAGTTTTGGGACGAAAATTAAAAAGCATAATGATAATTTTGAACTTGAGCTTGGGCTTTCGTCACTTTTGGAACATCAGTCGGTATTAGGGAGTAAATTTTCTGGTGCTTTTGAATTGGAAAGTGGAGCTAAGTCAGTAATTTTTGAGACTGGTTTCAAAAAACAAATAGAAAACAATTTGTTGGTAAACGGTCATGCAATTTTCTCAAAAACAAGNGCAAATTTTAGAAATCAAGATTTAATTGAAATTTCGAATATTTCTGCCAGAGAGCTGTCTCTGGGGTTTGAGCTCGATGATTTTTTAAAACAAAAACAGAAGCTTTTTATAGATGTAATTTATCCTTTGTCCGTCACTAATGGCGAGTTAACTATTAAGACTATAGAGGGATATAAAAATGGCGATTACAATAAGGTTTCGAATAGGCTGGATTTAGTTCCCGATAACGGACCTCAGATCATCAATGGAAGAATCCAAAGAGAGTTGGGATTTGGTACTATTGCAGTTGGCATGACAGCGTTAAATCATTTCAATAATGATGGGCATTCTTCAGAAAAAATCATTAATTTCGAACTGAGTTCAAGGTTTTAAAAGTAGTTGGTAAAAACTATCAATTTAATTTTTTTGTCTTTCTTGTTATCAGCCAACTGTGCAATAGCAACAAAAAACACTGTTCAGGAGAACTTTGTAATCTCGGNAAATGACTTGAATAATATCGACTTTTCATCGCCAGAAACCATCGCTGATGACATCTATAATACTTTGGTTTTGTTTCTAGGAGAAAATGCCCTTACCTTTGACCGAAGCATTCTTGAAAAAAATGTAGAGACAATTCTTGAAAGAGAGATTGGAATTAAAAAATCGCATGACGTTAACGATTTTTCATCAGATCATTCAAAATTGAATTTCTTAAATCAAGTTAGTTTTTTTTATGGTTTAAGTTTTGAGCTGGTGAAACTCAGGCTTCAATAATTAGTTCACTTTTNCAATAAAGTCTTTGAGATTTAACAGTGGGCGTGCACCGAAATGACAGATTATCTCGCCGGCACATAAGCTAGCTAATTCTGCAGATTTTAGAATTGATGCGCCGGTCGCACGGCCAAAAAGATAGCCGGATGCAAATAGGTCACCTGCCCCTGTGGTATCAACAACTTCACCGCAGGGCATTGCGGGAACACTGACCTGTTCATTCTTCTTCAAGATATATGCCCCGGCTGCACCTCTGGTCACGATTAATTCATCAACCCAATTAGAAACAAGCGCAACCGAACCATGCACATCTGTTCGTCCTAAGCTGATGATTTCATCTTCATTGCAGAAAAGAATGGATACATGATTTTTTACGAATTCTGTAAGTGCTTCAAAATGCCGTTCTACACACCAAGCATCTGATAGCGAAAGNGCAAGCTCAGCNCCACTTTGCTCAGCAATTTCTGCGGCACGNGCAAAGATCGATGGTCCTTTTGGTGCATCAAACAGATAGCCCTCAAGATAGATAATTTTAGCCTTTGTTTGCTCAGGCAAATGGCTAGCATTCAGAAGAAGGGAAGTGCCCAGATATGTATTCATTGATCTGATTGTATCCGGTGTAATTAGAATCATTGAACGTGCAGTTGCNGGGCCAGTTTNTGCTTGCTTTCCAGCAAAGCAGACACCGCCACCTTCTAAGTCGCTAATAAAGCTGTCACCGACAGCATCAGTGGCAACCTGGCCTGANAAGCCGGCTTTGCCACCCAGACTGGAAAATCCATATGCGCTGTTGGCAGCAGAGCCGCCAGATTGTTCAGTTTTTTCAGGCATGTTGTTGTAAAGATANAGAGCTCGTTCTTCGTCTATGAGATTCATTCCGCCCTTTTCAATGCCATGATCTGTTAGGAATGATTCTTCGCAGGAACTCAGCACATCCATAATAGCGTTGCCCACAAACAAGACATCAATTTCTGAAGTTTTCATCTTTTAATTTTCCTTGCAGGCTTGATAAATATCTAATTTTCATATTGATATACTCGTTTACTAAAAAAGTTGTTGTTGTGTAAATTCAATTAAAACTTGCGTATTACGCCGAGCAGGTGATAACCAAAGCAAAGTTGAGAGAGACCTGGCCGGAACCCTCAAAAAATAGTGTGATGTTTTCCAGATGAGTTTGAGATCAGTAGCATTTTTATGTGGAGGAATTGGCGACCAACTTCTTCATTTCTCGCAGCTTCAGGCTTTAACCTCCTTATATTCAGCAAAAGTTGATATTTATTGCCAGCATCCTGCAATTATGAAAGACATTATTTTGGGAAGCGAATGGGCCGGAAGCATAACGGATATCAAGCCTTTTAAAAAAATTATTAATTTACAAAAATACAAAGATGCAGTTCGCGAATTGCAACAAAAAAACGCTGACGTAGCTGTGATTTTTCATCCCTCCACTTCATTTAAGCTTGCTGCTCATTTTGCAAAAATTCGGCAAAGAATTGGATTTTCCTACGGTTGGGCAGACAAGTTGTTTTTAACTGAGGATTTAGCAAAAAACTGCATAAAATCTGAGACAGAACAGCTCTGGGGGCATCGACCATTCGGTGGATCGTTTGATAGGTTTCTGCTGCAAAAAGGAATTGATCCAACAGGAACGACCCCAATAAAGCCGCTTAAATTTCAGAGACAATTTTACGAGGAAATGTTCGCCGCATATCCAAGGCCTCATATTATTACAACTATTTACTCTCAGGACAAAAGCCGATGTTGGCCAGTTCTTCGCGCGGCCGACTGCCTTTCAAATGTCGTAAAGCAACATGGCGGAACAATCTTTGTTAGTTCAGGTGATGATGCGCGTGAAATGAACGCTAAATTCTTCGATCATTGGCCAAAAAATTTACCTATACCAGTCGATGTGAGGAGCGTAACTAGTGAATTAAAAAATGAGATGGGTCTGTTTCATTTTGCTGATTTGTTTCTAGGTATAAATAGTTTTACGTCTAATCTCGCGATAAATTGTGACCTTCCATCTATNATACTTTTTCACAAAAGGTCATATATGCTAAATTATAGAAAAAATTCAGATGGTTTATATCCAGTATCAGGGACAGAAATCAAAAATATCTATAATGAGGATATTAGTGAAAAAGTTGATGTTATTTTAGGAAAAAAATAATTTTAAAAAAAATATAATAGCTAGAGTGTCTCTGGCTCTCACGCTTTGGTCNAAAAGTTATGGTTTTGATATGACAAGTCCAAAATTTAATTTGAGTCAGAAAATTCGTTGGGTACGCCTTTTAATCAAGGGTTTTTTCAGCTCTTTTGAAAAAGATACAGCAAATGCTATTCTAAAGATGTCTAATGTTAAAAATCCGGTCATTCTCGACATAGGTGCGAATATAGGCTTGTTTACAAAGGCGTTCGCCGGGTCGAGTCGCAAGCCAAAGCGTATAATCTCAGTTGAGCCATCAACTTATGTCTATGAAATTTTGAAGCGTGTGTCCCGCAACTTGCCGAATGTGAACTGTTTTCAATTGGCTATTTCAGATAGAAAGGGGTTTGTGAATTTAAATATGCCGGTAAAACCTTCTGGCTCCATAAGGGTAGGTCTTTCTCATATAGGTAAGTCTGAGCAGAAAGAGCATTTAACAGAAAAAGTAAAGACCAATACGCTTGATGATTTCATTAATGAACACGTTAAAGAAAAGATCGATATTGTTAAAATTGATGTGGAAGGTGCAGAAGGATTGGTCTTAAGTGGAGCACGNAAATTGATGCAAGATGATCGCCCTATTTGGTTTGTGGAAATTTCTGATTTTGGTGAGCGATTTAACGGTTGTGCCNAAGATATTTTTGATGATTTTCTTGCGCTGAATTATCAGCCATTCATCTATACTATTGATGGACGCTTTCAAAAAAAAACTATGCTGGAAACNGGAAATAATTATCTTTTTATTCCAGAAGAAAAAATTCAACCTGAGGTTTTGGATTAAAAAATAGAAACCAAAAAACTTTATCAAAACTAGAAGACTGTTTTGCTTTACAAATCTGCAATCACTGCTAAAACCGCTGCATATCTGGCAACNCCGTGATGCANAAAACAGTTGTTATCAGGCGTCTGTTCAGACAAAAGTAAAGGCTAAANCTAATGACTATTTTTGCTGCCGCGCATCCGCTTCTTGCACAGGCACTGGGTGAGCGTGGCTTTGCCATTTTGACAGACGTTCAATCGGCTGTTCTCGCCGACAGCTGTTACGAACAGGATCTTCTTGTATCAGCGCAGACAGGTTCTGGCAAAACAGTCGCCTTTGGTTTGAGTATGGCGGCTCAGTTGCTTGAGTCTGATGCTGAAAATGATTTTCCATCTCAGCCGGCAGCCCTTGTTATAACCCCCACTCGTGAACTTGCTCTGCAAGTTAAAACGGAACTGGATTGGCTGTATGCTAAAACAGGTCTCGTTTTAGCATCTGCTGTCGGTGGTATGGATATCCGCACCGAACGTCGGGCGTTGTCAGGACGTGTTGATATTTTGATTGGGACACCAGGGAGGCTCGTTGACCACCTGAACAAAAACAGTTTTGACCCAAGTAATTTGCGTGTTGTTGTTTTGGATGAAGCCGATGAGATGTTAGATATGGGGTTCCGCGAGGATTTGGAAACCCTACTGAGGGCAGCACCAGACCAGCGGCGGACATTGATGTTTTCTGCTACTGTGCCGCGAACAATTGCCGCGCTGGCACGCAGATATCAGCAGAATGCAGTGCGTGTGGAGACCATTTCTGCAGAAGAACAACATAAGGATATTAGCTATCAGGCCTGTTCAGTGAGGCCAGCAGATCGCCANAATGCCATTATNAATCTGCTGCGNTTTCATGATGATAAGAAGGCTGTCATTTTCTGCGCCACAAGGGCNTCAGTNTCCTATCTTGCCACACGGCTTGCTAATCGCGGNTTGTCTGTAGTTGCNCTGTCTGGAGAGTTAAATCAGGCAGCCCGAAACCAAGCTATGCAGGCTATGCGGGATGGGCGGGCACGTGTCTGTGTGGCAACTGATGTGGCTGCAAGAGGGATTGACCTACCGAATTTAGATCTGGTTATTCATGCTGATCTTCCGCGTACCCCAGATGTGTTGCTCCATCGATCCGGACGGACGGGTCGGGCTGGTCGAAAAGGCACAGCCATTATCGTTGTGCCAGAAAACACCTATCGCAAAACACAAAAACTTTTACAGCGTGCAGGAATCACAGCAGATTGGGGTAAAGCTCCTGATGCGGATGCTATCCGTGCACGTGACGATGAACGCATATTGCAGAATGCGGACTTGACAGCACATCCTGACGAAAAAGAAACAGGACTGCAGAACCAGTTGACTGCTTCATTCAGCGCTGAACAGCTCGCTCTAGCCCTTATTCGCCAGCATCGCCGTGATTTGGCGGCTCCTGAAGAACTGGGTGCAGCGGGTGATATGAACATAGCGAATGAAGCAAAAACATATCGCTGGTTTAGTCTTTCTGCTGGTAAAGGTCAGGATATACATGTACGAGGACTGCTTTCACTTCTGTCTGGGCGCGGCGGTGTTAAGAGTTCAGATGTTGGCGATATCTATCTTCATCATGCTGAAAGTCATGTTGCGATTGCTGAACCATCTGCCAGCAGTTTTTTGGGTCGGTTAAAAGATAGTCGACTCACACATGATATAAAAGTTACACAGATTTACAGCCCAACTATTCCAGAAGGTAGAGAAAAGGCAAAGCGAGGACGAAAGAGACCTTCTTTTGGTCAGAAACGCCAACGCAAATCATCTGGCTGGAGTCCTGATATCAGAATTGACGGACTAAAGCGTTCCGGCTCGATAACGGAAAGAACCTCCGGCAAAGAGAAATCATTTGGCAAAAAAAAGCCCTTTCGAAAACATAAGTCAGACCAGTCCGGACAGGCAGACAGAACTTTTAAAGGAACAAAGAAACGGCAAAACTTACCTAAACCAGATGAGCCAGAAAGACAGAATAGGGTAGAGAAACTATCAAGGGCAGGTCAGACTTTGTCTATTCGCAATAAGGGAGGAAAACCCAATAAGCCAAAGCAAGGTGGCTTTAAGCCGGTGAGGCGAAAATCATCACACTGAGAAACAGATGAGTACGTTGACGGTTTTTCGCAGGATGGCAGGCTTGTGCGATACGAAGATTGACAGCCTGAATTGCTTTAAGCGACAGTGATGGGGTTAGAATTTTGTGTCAACAGTAAAAAGGAGGTGATCGAATGTCTAGTGTTATTTTATGGCGGACGGATCAGAAAAACAGGAATGCCAGTGGTATGGGGCAGTCCCTTTAGCTCTTGCGAACTGTTTGCGGCCTTCTTGTTGCTGAGATTAGACTGACAAGATTGCCTCTGGGCGGGCCGACCAGCTAACAACACGAAACGTGCAAAACACGGAAAAAGAGATGCCTTTGTGCATCTCTTTTTTGTTGTTCAGCGGGTAGTATCAGGAAACCTCTTGTTTAGGTCCTGTACAATCTGATCCATGAATTTTGCAGCAGCTACAGACAAAACGCGTCCTTTGCGTTGCACAAGATGCACAATGCCTGGGGGAACATCCCGTTCATCAATGGCAATTGATTTTAATTTCGTTAGAATTTGAGTATTTTTCTGAAAGCTAAGCGGAATCGCAAAGCCAATCGCATTCTCATTACGAATATAATCAGAAATAAAATTTGGCTCATCAGTCTGTATTACAACCTGCAGGTTCGCGGCGGTACGCAACCTGCCAACTTCTAACATTGTTTTCAAGCCACCTTCTGATAAAGGTGAGATGATTGGCCAGGCCAAGCAATCTTGAAGTTTTAAGAACTCCTTTTCAGCTAAAAGATGATCCTCACGGACTAGTGCAAAAAGGGGTTGTGATACAGAAGCTACAATATCAAGATCAGAAGGCAGAACGGAGTCAAAGATAAAGGCCATATCTATTTCAAAATTCATCAGTGCAGTCAGGCTCTGTTCGGGAGTTTGGCGCAACACATCAAATTGGACCGCTTGAAAATCCTGACGGTAACAAGCGATCTGCCCTGGCAAGAAAGATGACAAAATCTCAGGTCCGCCACCCACTATAACGTGACCACGACGTACACCAGAGAGGTCTGAAATTTGTGAGAGAACGCGTGATAAATCTGTCATCTGGCTGCGTATGTGCTGAATGAATAACTCGCCAGCTGTATTCAGTCGGACGCCTGAAGGAAGACGCTCAAACAAGGGTGTGCCCACCTCTTCTTCGAGTGCTAAAATTCGTCGGTTCAGCGCGGTAGAGGTTATATTGAGTTTTTCTGATGCTTTGCGGATGGATTTCTCTCTGGCCACAACATCAATATAGCGCAGATGGGTTAAATGCCGCATGTTTTGCGCTCCTGTTATCACAATCCTCGCTTTCAGCAGACAAGAACAGCCTTCCCTGCATCTTTCTTAACGCCTTGTGCTTAAAGGTCAATAGAGGGTGGTGCAAAAAATGCATCACAATGAACAAAATGCAGCACAATATTTTTCCACAATGGTTTGTTAATACCGTCAAAGTCGGTTTCTCGAAACCTGTATGGGGATGTTCTCCTAATTACAAATGCATGTGATGGGAACCGTGTAACAACACAAGATAGAGGACGCTATGAAATATATCATTGCAATCATTCAGCCAGGAAAGCTTGATGCCGTTCATGAAGCTTTGGGCGTGTTGGGTATTTCTGGAATGACCGTTTGTGAGGTTCAGGGATATGGTCGCCAAAAAGGGAAAAGTGAAATTTACCGGGGCGCTGAGTATGTCGTGAATTTTATTCCAAAAATGAAAATTGAAGTCGCTGTAGAGAAAAAAATTGCAGATGACGTTGTGTCTGCAATTAAGACTGCCGCTGGTACTGGCAAAATTGGTGATGGAAAAATATTCGTGCTGTCACTAGACGACGCAATGCGGATTCGGACAGCTGAAACAGGCGCAGATGCGCTCTGATTTAACTAAGTAGATTCAAGGAGCGTTACAATGATGCGTTTAATACAAATTTTTACTCCTTTGGTTGCTGGGCTTTCTATTTTTAGTTCCCCAGCAATGGCACAAACCGTGCCTGAACACGGAGTTTTCGTCTTAAATTCACTGTTATTTTTGATTGGTGGATTTTTAGTTATGTTTATGGCGTGCGGCTTTTGCATGCTCGAAGCTGGCCTGGTCAGAGCGAAGAACACAACGACACAATTGACTAAAAACATTGCTTTATTTTCAATTGCTGCAATCGGCTATTATCTAGTTGGCTATAATCTGATGTATCCTGGGGATGGTTGGATAATCGAAAACTATCTAGGAGTATTCCCTTCTACCGCAAAAATGGAAGCTGTAGGCGTAGCACCCGGAGAAGTTGGTGATATTAGTTATGCATCAACAGCATCGGACTACTTTTTCCAGCTGATGTTCTGTGCAGCGACAGCGTCAATCGTGTCGGGTACGTTGGCAGAACGGATTAAATTGTGGCCTTTTCTCCTGTTTACATTTCTACTGGTATCGCTGATCTATCCGTTACAGGCCAGCTGGAAATGGGGCGGCGGCTTTCTGGACGCCATGGGTTTTGCTGATTTTGCTGGCTCAACTGTCGTGCATTCCGTTGGTGGCTGGGCAGCTTTGGCCGGGGCACTTATCCTTGGAGCAAGACATGGTAAATATGGGACTGATGGCCGCGTGACACCGATGCCTGGTGCAAATCTGCCATTGGCGACATTAGGAACGTTTATCTTATGGCTAGGTTGGTTTGGCTTTAACGGTGGATCGCAGCTTGCTATGGGAACCGTTGGTGATGTTGCCGATGTATCAAGGATTTTTGCTAACACAAATGCCGCTGCGGCTGGAGGTGCGATTGCAGCCCTCATCCTTACACAAGTGCTTTATAAAAAGGTAGACCTGACTATGGTTCTAAATGGAGCATTAGCTGGCTTGGTGTCTATTACAGCTGAACCACTTACTCCGGGTATTGGAGTAGCTACCGTAATCGGCGGAGTTGGCGGTGTAATTGTGGTTTTTGCTGTGCCGATGTTAGACAAATTAAAAATAGACGATGTCGTTGGCGCTATTCCTGTTCACCTCATCGCGGGTATTTGGGGCACATTGGCCGTGGTCATTACAAATCCTGATGCAACGTTGATGGCTCAACTTACTGGAATTGTTGTAGTTGGTCTGTTTACCTTCGGCGTGTCACTGATTGTCTGGGCGGTTTTAGCAAAGGCTATGGGAATTAGGGTTTCTGAAGAAGCTGAAATGGCTGGATTGGATAACTCTGAGTTAGGTATGGATTCTTATCCCGAATTCTCCCGCTAAAATTTTCAAAAGTTAGCCGGGAGGAAATTCCCCCCTGAACACATCTTTCGGCTTCCTAAAGAAGACCTGTCCCAGATAATGGGGCAGGTCTTTTTATATGAGTTTGCTGTTTTGTCTTTATATTATTTTGTGCGATAAGAGCGTTACCGGCAATCACATACAGGATGATCTTATTATGTATGAAGGGTCTGTTTTTGATTTTCGCAGCGACACGGTTACACGGCCTGATGCCTCAATGCGGGCAGCAATGGCCGCTGCCGATGTTGGAGATGACGTATATGGAGATGATAAAACAACTGCTAATCTTGAGGCTCGTGTTGCCAATATGCTGGGCAAAGATGCCGGATTGTTTGTTTCATCTGGGACACAGTCTAACCTTATTGCTATTTTATGCCACGCAGCACGTGGTGAGGAATTTTTGTCGGGTCAGTCCTATCATACAATCCACTATGAAGCAGGCGGTGCAGCAACCCTTGGTGGTGTCATTCCCTGTCCACTGCCAGTTGATTCAGCGGGTCGTATTGCTTCAGCAGATATAGATAAAGCTGTTAAACCTGACGATTTTCATCATCCAGTAACTAAATTACTGTGCCTCGAAAATACAGTGAATGGTCGCATTCAGACAGCAGCGCATTTATCTGATTTATGTGCGGTAGCCAGACGCCACAAGTTGTACTGTCATCTAGATGGCGCACGACTGTTGAATGCGGCTGTTGCGTGTAACATGGAGGTCAGCGCATTTACAGCAAGTTTTGACAGCGTATCCTTGTGTCTGTCAAAGGGGTTGGGCGCACCGGTTGGCTCTGTCTTGGTTGGCGACCACACCTTTATTTCCAAGGCCCGCCGTTTGCGTAAACAATTGGGGGGCGGCATGCGTCAGGTTGGCGTTTTGGCAGCGGCAGGTCATTATGCGCTTGATAATAATGTTAGTCGTTTGCGAGAAGACCATCAACGTGCTTTTGACTTGGCGAGCGCTTTGAAGACTATACAGTATGTGCATATCGATATGGATACTGTGGAAACGAATATGGTTTACATGGATATGCCAGACGACAGGAAAGCAGGGCTAAGACCTTATATGGCAGGAAAAGGTATTTTGATTAGCCCGGCAAAAAAAACCTTTCGGCTAGTCACTCATAAGGATATTCCAAAACAAGCCGTCGAGCAGTTTGTAAATGCACTGGCTAGTTACATGGGAGAGCATTGAAATATTGGTTGGAATTGGATTTTTAAAAAATATTTTCAAGGCTAGCTGAATTGTTTCAAATCCAGAGAAATGCTATATTTTGATAGCCAAAATTTTTGGCCTATTTTCTGAAATTGAGTAATTTTAAGGAGGCTGTGAGATGGTTAAAACAACCGGATCACCACATCCTCATGAGGACAGCGAACACGGCCATGCCCGTGAAGTCGCCTCCATGTACGGGTTGACCCCGAAGGTAGAAGCTGTAATCCGTGATACTATTCAGGATGCGCAGTGGCATCGGCTAAGGATGTTGATGGACCCTCTGCATCCAGCAGACAAAGCTGACTTTCTGGAACGAATTTCTGCAGAGGATTTGCGCATACTTGTCAGCCAATTAGGGTTGGATTTTGACGCTGAAATTCTGCCTTATCTGCATGAGGAGGTCCGTGAGACCGTTCGGGATTTGCTGGACCCTGACGTTTTTGCTGCTTCGTTGCCTGAGCTGGATTCAGATGATGTTGTAACCATTGCTGAAGAGTTGAAGCCGGAGCAGCTTGATACGGCCCTAGCGGCGCTGCCTACTAAGGAACGTGTGCTTGTTGAACAGAGCCTTGCTTACCCTGAGGACTCGGCTGGCCGGATGATGCAGCGTGAAATGGTTGTAGTGCCGCCTTTCTGGACAGTTGGGCAAACAATTGATTTTCTGCGTTCATCTGAACTTTATAGAGATGAATTTTATCTAATCATGGTGACTGATGCTAGCGGTCATCCTGTTGGGGAAGTGCGGTTGAATAAGCTTTTATGTGCACAACGTCCACGCCGTATTGTCGAGATTATGGATGCCGAAATCCGATCAATACCGACAACCATGGATCAGGAAGAAGTCGCCTTGCTTTTCCGTCGCTATGGAATGATCACCACGAGTGTGATTGATGAAGAAGGGCGTCTTGTCGGGCTCATCACGCTAGATGACATTATTGACGTGATTGACGAGGAGGCTGAAGAAGATTTGATGGCGCTTGCCGGGGTGTCTAGTGCCTCAATCCGCACATCCGTTCTTGAAACCCTGCAGGGACGCGCACCCTGGCTATTTGTTAATCTGATTACAGCTCTCATTGCGTCAGTAGTGATCGGCTTTTTCGAAAGTACCATTGAAAAGGTCGTTGCGCTTGCTGTGTTGATGCCGATAGTTGCTTCGATGGGTGGAAATGCAGGCACACAGACAGTGACTGTAGCTGTTCGCGCGATTGCTATGCGTGAATTCAGTCCCAAAGTTGCAGTCACCTTTGGGCTGCGGGAATTATATGTTGGCATAGCCAATGGCCTAATTTTTGCGGTGGTCACGGCGGGCTTATCTTATTTATGGTTTGGCGACACCCAGATTGCAAAAGTGCTTGCGGTTGCGATGCTTGTCAATATGGTTGTTGCTGCAATTTCAGGAACTCTGATCCCACTTTTGCTTGTCAAGTTAGGCGTTGATCCGGCAATTGCATCATCTGTTTTCATAACTACGATTACGGATGTGATCGGGTTTCTTGTGTTTTTGGGATTAGCGGCCCTTTATCTTCTTTAGACTGATTGCTTAAAATTATTTTTGTATTTTTGACCTTGTCGGCATTTGCGCCACTGATTAGTTTAAGTCTCATGACGGTTCATCTAAAAAAGCTTTCCGTTGGCTCAGTATCGATTGACAGTTTGAAAGTACGGCAGTCTCGCCGCACAACCCAAGGTCTGCCGATTGTCCACCCCACTCGGAACTGGCCGCGTCGATCAGCGGAGCTCCTGGATGGTGGCTGCTTATTCTGGATTATAAAAGGACAGATTTGTGTGCGCCAACCCATCGTTGATTTTATCGAGGTAAAGCGTGCGGACGGGCAGCCAGTTTGCGGGATTGTGCTAGCCCCCGAACTTATTCCTGTTTGGCCTCGCCGTGTACGCATTTTTCAGGGCTGGCGGTATATGGAAACTGAAAATGCACCTGATGATATGCCGGTCAGTAATCAGGAAACACCAATGCCGCCAGAGATGTTATCCGAACTGCGTGAACTTGGCCTGCTTTAACGCTCGTCAATTTGTTTATCTATTCTGATGCCGCCAGATTTCAGGATAGATAAATGACCCTTGCCACAAGCCATTTTGCTTTGACTTTGCTTCAGTTTCTGATTTCAGATAGTCATCTGAATAGCGTGTATATGCAACTGCCCATCCGGCCCTCACTATGGCTTGATTAATATCTTTGTCCCCTTTAAAACAGCGGACGATTAACCTTCTGTATCTGTCGATATCAAGAAGGTCACAATTCAGGCGTTTACCGGTTTTGATCTGTTGACGTAGCCAATCTGTGGCCTGCTTCCCACAGGCATAATTTTTTCCGTTAGCATCCGTGCAGATTTGCTCGCGTTCTGGCGCATCTATGCCATGCAAGCGCAATCTCAACTTATCTGCCTTCAAAGTATCTCCGTCGATGACATCGGTTATGGTAATCTCAAGACGGGCCTCAGAAGGGGAGCGTGCTGCCGCCCAATTGAGGAGCAACCCAGCTGTGATGCACAGTAGCCAAATAGTTACAATAAAGCGTTTCAACATCTAAAAGGCCCTGGACCACAAAATAAGTGTAAATTTAAGCCCACTAAATTACAACTTAGCATAGCCAATTTATTTTCCTAATAAAGCCGAAAGATCATGTCAATTGCCAGTTCTCAAGAAGAAGTATGCTCTAATGAATAAGCTGAAATAGTAAAGGTCTAATCAAGAGGGTTTCTGCGGGTTTGGCATGTCCAGATAGGGATTGTCAGCAAGCGGGTCTTCCGCCTTTACCAGTTCTGGATCTTGCTCACTCCAAGCTGTTTCCGGATTTAGGCTTGCGGCCACAGCCGTACCCTGATCAGGTACAGCAATAAATGGACCTTGTGCCTCTGCAGGTACGGCTTCTCGCAGGGACATGCGGGTAAGAACAAACAAGCCCAGTCCAATATGAATGCCAGACAGCATAGCAAAAAACATATAATTACCAAAAATATCCATAAAAGCAGCGATAATGGGCGGGCCAAAAATTGCCCCGATGCCGTTGACCGTGATCAAAGCTGAGGCGGTGCCGACCATTTGGCTTGGACTGAGGTAGTCATTCGCATGGGCAATACAAAGCGAATATATTGTCATTGAAAAGCCTCCAAAAAGAGCAGTTAGCCCAAGCAGAACCCAGTAATTAGATAACCCAACAAAAGATGCAATCGCGGCAGCCAAAGCAGAAATACTGGCAACAAAAAGGATGACTAGCCGCCTGTCAAACCTGTCAGATAAACGACCAACTGGATATTGCATAACTACATTCGCGATTGTGAAAGAGGCTAGAAAAATTGAACCCTGTTGATTTGTCATGCCGATGATGTTTGCAAAAACTGCCCCCATCCCAAAAATCATTGAAGNNGNGAAACCTTGCAATCCCATTCCNACNAANGCCAGNGGCGAAATTTGGAACAANCGGCGNAGCGGNANAGTTTCTGGNTCTNAAAATTCTGGTGCCTGTGATGCAGTGACCAATATGGGTACTACCGCCACTGAAACGAGAATNGATGCTGTCAGGAATAGGATGGTTGTTAACCCATCATCAAGGCCGCCAAGAAGTTGTCCTGCGCTCAACCCTGCCATTGTTATGATCATGTAAACAGCCAGCATTTGGCCACGCGTTTCATTCGTGGATTTATCATTTAGCCAACTTTCAACTACTATATACATGCCAGCATAGGCAAAGCCAGTGAACAAGCGCATCGCTGTCCATAAAACTGGGTCTACAGCAATTATATGGACAAGAACAGCAGCTGAAGCGATAGCTGAAAGTGCGCCGAAAGTGCGGATATGTCCGACGTCCTGCAGAATTTTGGGTACTAAATGAGAGCCGCCAAAAAAGCCAATAAAATATCCACCCATTATCAAGCCGGATACGGTTGTGGTGAAACCGGCAGAAGAGGCTCTGACACCTAATAGGAAGACTAGAATTCCATTTCCAATCATGATAAGTAAAAGGCCAAAAAATAATGGCCATGAGGACATTAAAGAGCGAAACATAGGCATCGATCTCCAGACTGGTTTAGCATTGTCTGTCCCCCAGACTTTACTGAAAGACAACCTTTTTTTAGCTCTTAATGATTACCTACATATCCCTAATTAATGAGCGTTCTAATCTAAATCCGTCCTCAAAAAGTCGTGTTCAGATTAATCTCTTGCCTGTAACGTAATTATCAGCCAGTTGATTGTAAAAAGCTATCTAGCGCGGATGCTATATGCTTGCAGATTTTTTCTATATGAAGGGGGATGTCGCCGGTTGTGTTCAGCTCAAGCCGGTCTGCTAGGGCTTCCCAAGTTTGCAGGTTTTCTGAAGCAAACAGCTCATCTGATGATTTGCCAAAACATAGGCTTGTAAAGTGAAGAACAAGCTCCAATTCCTTAAGGCCTGTGTATACTTTCCTGATCATGTCCTTATGGCTAGATTTTTGGATTAGCTTCTTCAGGATAATTTGAGGANTGCCTGCTGGATCAGTTACTAGGGTAATATGACCGCTTTTAACTGCTATTAAAATTGCTAAAAATTCAGCATCTAAAAATCCGCCTGGACGCTTCTTTAAGGATTGAACTGCGCTGGGCTCAGCCCCCAAACGCTGTCTCATCAGACGGACATCTTCGCACAAACTCTNNAGCGTGGGCGGAGTAGTCTTAATNNTTAAAAGTGTTTGTTGCAGCGTAATGACGAACGCTTTACTTGCATAAATGTTCCTTGCTTTTAGGAAGGCACAATATTCCCATGGCCACGCCTCACTTTTGAAATAGGAAGAGAGTCTGTCAATGTGGATCGCTAAAGCACCTGATCTTCCGTCAGGGCGGAGGCGTGTATCTACATCAAACAATTTACCTTTTGTTGTTTGTACAGACAGCCAGCTGATGATTAGCTGAGACAACCTATTATNATAATGTCCGGCTTCTAAAGTCTGCTGACCATCTGTTCGAGCATCGGAGGGACTGTCATAAACAAACATCAGGTCTAAATCCGAGACGGATGTAAGTTGTTGGCTGCCTAGGCGGCCCAACCCAATTATAGCAAATCGTTCCTCTGGCAATTGGCCATACCGCCTCCTCATGTCCAGACGAGCCATCTCTGTGATTTCACAGATGCAGAAATTAGCAATTTCAGACAAGCGGTTGCTTGCTTCTTGCACATTGCACAATCCCTCCAACAAATGCACATCCACTCTGAAGCGCTCNTCACTTGCCCATAAACACAGCTGGTTAAGTGCTTGCTCTGGTCCGCCGACCTCTGTTGCGTGTTCTGCAAAAGATGGCATGCAAAGAGGACCAACTGTAAAGGGATCGAAAAATTCTGTTTTTAACAGNAAGTCAAACAAGCTAGGCTTTTGGCCAAGCTGCCGAGTTAGAGCGGGCGCTTTGACTAGCACACTGCCAACAAGGTCAGCTAATTGTGGATAGTGCACAAACAGGGAAAAAATCTGTGCCCCTGCGGGTAAATTGCGGATTAAATCCGTAAAACAGGCAAAGGCAGCATCCGGATCAACTGCACTACCCAAACGCGTGACGAAGGCCGGCAGAAACCGGGCCAAATAATGGCGCGCCCGCTCGCTTCTCGTGGCAGGAATACGNCCCGACATCCAGCCATCTATGATATCTATAATATCCTCAGGGCGCGAGAAGCCAATTTCTGCCAACCAGGAGCGATTTGCGTTTCTGTCAGCAGAGCTGGCTAATTTATAGCCCTGACTATTTGCAGTTTTCTGATGTGCGGCGAGGAGCTTGTCCATGAGGGGGTGCGCACAGGCTGTTTGTGTTTTGGCCTGCAGTTGTTCCAGCTCATCACGTAACGCAGCAGCATTATTGTTGCCGACGAAGGCGGCAAATCGGCTCATATCTTCATGATTGCGCGGCAGGTTATGTGTTTGGGTGTCCCGCATGTATTGCAATCTGTGTTCAAGCCGCCGCCAATGGCTGTAACAGTCCTTCATCGAGGACACTTGATCTGATGCTAGCCAGCCTTCATCTTCAAGTGCGTCAAGAGCTGCAAAGGTTTGGCTTTTTTGGAGCTTGGGATGTCGGCCGCCGCCAAGAAGCTGCAGAAGGTGGGTCAGTAATTCGATATGTCTGATCCCAAAGGCCCCCAGTTTCACATCAAANCCNAGATAATCTGTGGCTGGAGGCAGATGCCGTAACCATACTTGCAAGTCATCCAGCACAGTGTAATCCAAATTGCGCCGCCAGATGAAAGATGAAATTTGCGCTAAAAAATAGTGGCCAATTTCTAAGTTACCTGCGATAGGCCTTGCTCTTATAAAGGCTGCTCTTTCCCATGTTCGAGCGATTGATTCATAATAGGAAACTGCNGCACCGGTTGTAATACACAATGGAGTTACCGCAGGGTCAGGACGCAGCCTAAAATCAACACGCCAGCCAAAGCCATCTTTTGTTGGTTGGCTGAGCAGCTGACTTAATCTGCGGGTCATNGTAGTGAAATGTTTGGCCTGCTCTTCTGATGAAGCANTATCACCTGTNCTGTCTGCATNCGGTTCATACANAGCAATTAGGTCAATGTCAGATGAATAATTTAGCTCTCCTGCACCCAACTTGCCAAGGCCGATGATTACCCACCCACACTCTTCAACGGCTCTTCCTTTCAATAATGATGTGACAACCCCCTGCAGGGCGATTTCAGCAATTTGTGTTAGCAGTACCCAAGATTGTTGAATATCTATGAGGGCCAGAAGCTCACTTAATGCAATCGCTAGGTGCGCACGGTTGCGAAACTTTCGAATATCAGCCATCAACTGCAGATCATGGGGGTTGGCCTGATAGGCTGTCTGCCATTCCTCTTTGCTTTCCTTCAACACTTGNTCCCAGTTNCCAGCCATCAGTGCAGGNACATCATCTGCAAATAANCTAGCCAGCCGATTCAAGTGTGGACTTTCNGCNAATACGGCTGCAAGCTGCTCAATCTTTTTAGGAGAGACTGTGTGTCCAGCCAGACGGGTGGCGTCTTTGCGCCAACTAGCTGCTTGTTTATCATCCAGTTCAGCAGCCAGTTGCGGTAAAGCAGCTTTGTCAGAAGCCTTCTTGATTGCCATATCTGTTAGTTCTTCTCAGTGTTTGACAGAGACATTTAAAAGACAAGTATGACTGGAGTTTACCNGATACATACGGCGCCACCACCTGACCATAAGTATAATTGCATTCAAGGTTAATCCCAATCCTAGACCAGCCCAAACCGCNACTGGCCCCCAATTCAGCCAGAAGGCCATCAGAGCACCGCTGCCGAGGCTTACAATCCAGAAACAAATAAATCCGTAAAACGCCGGTATTTTCGTATCATTCAAGCCCCGCAGATTTGCTGTTGCAATTACCTGCANGCCGTCGCCAAGCTGAAACACNGCAGTAATCATTAACATCGGNANAACAAGAGCNATTGTNTGCGCACTGAGTAAATCTGTTGGGTTGATAAACAAAAATACCAGCTTTTCTGCAAAAATG
>PBLM01000042.1 GCA_002721775.1 Rhodospirillaceae bacterium
TTGTTAATATCAATTATTTCAGTGCCATATGCACCCGGCCATTTTGAAAATTGGGGAAAAAATTTATTGGCCTTGCTAAAGTCTCCTTTGCCGTCATTAAGGTAAACATAGGCCTTCTTGGATTTTCCTTGATCGATAACGAGGATATCTGTGAACCCATCATCATTAAAATCTGCTATGTCCCCATCATGGTAGAAACCAACATTTTCAGTGAACTTCTTCACGTTATAAACATTCGCACCATTGCTTAAAGCTACCAGCGAATGTTCACCTGGGTAAGGTTTTGCATCCCAGCCGTTGCATACAATCAAGAAGTCTGTGTAAGCGTCACCATTGAAATTCGCTGGCACTATTTGTGAAGGCTGGATGCAACCGTCAGAACCATTAAATTTAGCATTCCAATAGGTGCCACGCTTTTTCGAGGCTGTCAGCCGGTAGGGAACAAACTCTGCATGCCAATCTTTTGGGTTCTTTTTCGCAAGCTTTATTCCGGCCTTGTGATATTGCACATCGTCCTTCTTTGTTGCCATGGGTTTCCAAACATAATCCATGTACGTTGAAGACATGCGCATGTAGAGCAGTTCGCCTTGTCCATCATTATTGAAGTCACCAGCAAGAAGCAGTCGGCCATAATAACCGGTGCCGGTTACATCTATCTCGTCAACTAAAGCGTCCTTGTAGCGCGCCTCCGCCTGAGAGGACGCAGAAAGTGCAGTGAGCATTAGGATGGTAAGAGCAAAAACTGAAGAAATATTCGTAGCAATATTCATCTAATTTCCAACTGTGAAATAAACCAGTCCAGTTATGTTACGCACACCTGTCCAAAGTCTCCAACCCCCATCCGTTGAACACCCTAACAACATAATACCTACACACCCTCCATAGCGCATGCACGGGGTGGGTCACATGATGTGTAGTAATGTTAAATGCACAGATAAGTTATACATGTAAGTGATATTATAGAGGTAGGTATAAAGACGCTTACCATGTCTCACTTTCCCTATACTCAGTGGGAAGTCAGTGAACACATCATGTGATGTACATATGGGTAGACCAAAGTGATGCACTTGACGTGTTACATTGCAAGTTAGATTCTAAGTATAGCTTCAATTACAATGTGTTAACACATGATATGTAGGATTACTTGGTGCCCAGGAGAAGACTCGAACTTCCACGGCCATAATGGCCACTGGCACCTGAAGCCAGCGCGTCTACCAATTCCGCCACCTGGGCACTGCGGCAATCAGCGCGTAAACCAAATCGTTCTGATTGAACTCACATTAATCAAACGATTTAGCGTGTCAATCTTTTCCTCATAGAAAACATTTCATCTAATCTGTTTTCCCAGGGGCTTTCCTGCAGTCTTTGTTCCTGCTATTAGAATGACTTTAGCGAAGCTAAGGGGGAGCCGTCTAATAATGAGCTATCTGTCTGGAAAAACAGTGAGTTTGATTGGGGGCACAGGCTTTGTTGGCCGCGCTCTGGCTGGTAAATTACTCAACGCTGGCGCGCGGGTGGTAATATTGGCCCGAAATGCTGAGCGTGCAAAGCGGCTGAAGACAGGTGGGGCGATTGGTCAGTTGACTGCTATTGCTGGCAATGCGCAGGATGATGAAGACCTGCTGTCTGTACTCTCACCTGCGGATATTGTAATAAATCTCGTCGGCATTCTGGCACCGTCTAGCCAGCAGACTTTTCCTGCGCTTCAGGCAGAATTACCTGCGCGGATTGGTCTAATGGCAAAAGAAACCAAATGTCAGAGGATTGTGCATTTGTCTGCGTTGGGTGCAAAGTTGAAATCACCATCTGAGTATGCGCGCACAAAGGCTGAAGGTGAGCGAGGCCTGCTGCGCCAGTTTCCGGATGCGACAATAATGCAGCCGTCAATTATTTTTGGGGCAGGTGATAGTTTCTTTAACCGGTTTGGGCAAATGGCCATGTTCGCACCTGCCTTGCCACTCATCGGAGGCGGGAAAAGTCTGATGCAGCCTGTCTATGTAGGTGACGTTGCTGATGCGGTTCTGGCCGCCCTGCTGAAAGAAGATGCAAAGGGTCAGATTTATCAGATTGGTGGTCCGCAGATATACAGTTTTGCTGATTTAATGCGCTTCACACTTACATGTATTGGCCGCCGCCGATTGCTTGTGCCGGTCCCCTTTTCGGTTGTTAGCTTGCCAGCCGCAATTTTTGGATTGCTGCCAAATCCGCCATTAACGCTTGATCAGTTGAAACTGCTTAAAGTGGATAATGTTTGCTGTAAATCAGCACCAGGCCTAATCGAATTGGGTATCACGCCAACAGCTATTGAGGGTGTTGTGCCAGATTATCTGATGCAATTTCGTCCCGGGGGCCGGTTTGCCCCTGGTAGTTCTTCTTAACGGATCAACTGATGAAACCTGCCAAGATTAGGCTAAGCAGTAATGTACCCAAGGCTAGCCGGTAGAGAACAAAAATCGTAAAATTGGCTGTGGTCAGCCAGCTCATCATCCAGCGGATAGCTCCAAGAGCGCAGATAAACGACAAACAGGCAATAGCTGCTAAACCAGATATATCGGGCTTTGTTTCAGCTGTTATCAGGCCGACTATTTTAAGAACGGCCGCCGCAATAATGACTGGAATTGACAGTAGCAACGAAAACCGAGCAGCAGAGAGTCTGTCAAGACCTAACTGCCTAGCCATGGTCATTGTTACACCACTTCTCGAGGCGCCTGGAATAAGAGCAGCTACTTGTGCAAAACCAATGAAAATTGCTTGCTGGGGTGTCAGTTGCAACCAATCATAGCTATCATCATTTTTGTGAAGTATATAGCTGACAGGTTGTCGATCCGCCCAGTATAGCCAGCCGGCAAAGGTAATGTTGGCAAGCGCAACGGTGATAGCCAACCGCAGGATAGATGGCGATAAAATTTCAATGGCAAGGCCAACTAAAATCACGGGCAAACTTGCTAAAAATAGCAACTTTACAAGATGACGACTGGCTTTTTCTGTTTTGTGCGGCGACAAAATAGAAGTGGTCATCAGCGCTAGATCATTACGTAAATATAAAAGAACAGCGGCCAATGTGCCAATATGGGCTGCGACATCTGCTGTTTGGCCCTGATCAGCAAGGTTGCTTAAGGCAGGCAAAAGAATCAGATGGCCAGATGAGGATATAGGCAAGAATTCAGTAATGCCTTGTATGATTGAAATAAGTATAATGTTTAGGGCTGTCATGGGTGACTTGATTTCAGAATAGATTAAGGAAAATAAGATTTGCCAAAAAGATTGCGGTTTTGGCAAAAAACTAAGCAATTCATGCAGATCGATTGGTCATTCTGTTACAACTACAGGGCTAAGTTAGAAAATATTGATTTATTTTGAAAGTGAAATGACCTTTCTGGCTACAATTTTGCGTATTGATACAAGAAAAGCTTGATTTTTGACAAAAAAAGGGTAAATAATGTTGACCTAAAAATTTCAAAGAGTTGGTTTAAGTATTCCCCGTTAAAATTGCGACTTAAAAATTAACTAGCATAGAGAACACACTTAAAGAACGAGATTCTTGGTATCTAAAATTTAATATTTGACCAGTCGGGAATCAATATATGAATCATTGCTTTTGCAAGTAAAAGTTTCTACTCAATAGGATGGTGGAAGAATGAAAGATACCGTTTCGTCTGTTGGACTTTATGACGCGAATCTAGAATACAGCGCCTGTGGCGTTGGCTTCTTAACGCGCAAAGACGGCAAGCAGTCCCATGAGCTTCTGATTTTAGGCCAAGAGGCTCTTTGTGCCGTTCCCCACCGAGGTGGAATGTCGTCAGAGGGTGTTGGCGACGGCGCTGGTATTTCTATCGACCTTTCTGAAAATTTTTTCTCGCTTCTGACTGGACGGAAGTTAAAAGTTGGCGCATTTGGTGTAGGAAATTTTTTCCTTCCTGAAGATACTAGTCAACACAAAAATGCAATAAGTCTTGTAGAAAATAAACTTCGTAACGCAGGTATGAGCACCCTTTTGCTAAGAGATCTGCCAGTTGACAATACTAAAATAAGTGAGCGGTCTGTTTCCAAACAATTGCCAATCAAACAATGGATTTTTACTTCAAGTGACGCTCAATCGGGACAAAAATTAGAAACCCGAATTCACAAAATGTTATTAGAGATAGAAGCCGTCGCTTATGTTGAGCCAGCTTTAATGGGCCTGTACCCGTTATCAATTTCCTCGCGGTTACAGGTGTTAAAAGGGCGTTTAAACTCATGGGAAATTATCCCATATTTCTGTGACTTGCAGAGCAGAGAGCAAAAAATACACACACTTTACTTTCACACTCGATTTTCCACCAACACTGACCCACACCCAACAATGGCACAGCCTTTCAGGCTTATGGCTCATAATGGTGAATTAAACACTGATAAGAAAAATAGACTATCAGAAGCTGCTATTGCTTCATCCAAGAATAGTTCCATCATTAGGCCTAGAGGTCAATCTGATTCATGCCGTTTTGATCAAACACTTAACGCTCGCGTCTTTGATGAGGATTTGGACCTGGTGGACGCTGTTGTTTCAATGATGCCACCAGCATGGGAAAATAGAGAAGATCTCAACCCCGAAGTTCATTCCATGTTGGAGTATTTTTCTCTTTTTGAAGAAAAAAACGATGGACCAGCTGCTTTAATTTTTGGGGATGGAAAAGTGGTCGGCGCGCGCCTAGATCGTCTTGGGTTACGACCACTTCGTACTGTTGAAACAGAAAAATACTTGGCTGTTATGTCTGAAGCAGGTCAAATTGGTTTCAATTCCGAGGAAATAATTTGTCGTGGTCGAGTTGAGGCGGGCGGTATGATATATTTTGACCATACCGAGAAGAAAATTTATAGCACCAATGAGGCTCTTCAAAAACTTGCATCTAAAAAAGATTACAAGAGACTGGTGGAGGAACTATCTGTAGAACTCACAAGCCTTCCAGATCCAAGTGAAGAGCCTGCACGAGCTGCTTCATCTTACACCGGCGATCTTAAATTACCAGCGCGATATGTCGGATACAATCATAATCAAGAAAGTTTTAAATTCCTAATGGACCCAATGCTTCAAGCAGGATTGGAAAAAGTGTCTGCCATGGGATACGGCAATGCTATTAATGTACTTTCTGATGCAGAAGGAGGCATTGCGAAATATTTTAGTCAACGGTTTGCTCAAGTGACCAACCCTCCTTTAGATTCAATTAGAGAATTAGATGGAATGACACTCCGTGTAGCGTTAGGAGAAAAACCATATGCGGGTTCTTCGCGCTCGAAGCAAATAGTTATAAATAGCCCAATTTTAAAAATGTCTGAAATGTTGAAAATCAAAGAGCAAAAATTTGTACCAATTGAGGTTTTTGACATTCTTTACGAACCAAACTTCGGGAACACTGCTGCAAATGAAAAATCGTTGATATTGGCCATTGATGAAATAGCGCTAAAGGTAGCAAATTTTGCTCGGGAAAAAGGCGGAATAGCAATAATCTCTGACCGTTTTATGTCAAAAACGTTAGCTTCTATACCACTTATTATTGCGATATCTGCAATTAACCAAAAACTTATAGAAGAAGGCCTGCGGTTGAAATTATCACTAATCGCAGAAAGCGGTCAAATTGCATCTTCACATCACGTTGCTTGTGCGCTGGGTTTTGGAGCTTCTGCAGTCTATCCATTAGCTGTCAGGCTCAGAGCAGAGGAAATATTTGGGTTTGAGAAAGCAACTTTTGCAATGCAAAGATTTGTTAAAGCTGCAGAAAAAGCACTATTAAAAACTATGGGCAAAGTTGGGCTTTGTACTGTAGAAAGTTATATAGGGGGAGAGTTTTTTGAACCCAACTTTTTAGACACTGGTGATGCTCCACTTGCAAAATACTTTCCTAATATGAAGACGCCCGTTGGAGGCGTGGGATTCTCGTCAATTGCTCAATCAGCTTTAGATTGGCACTCATTTGCTAAAACAGTTGATAAAACTGAAGATGTCCCAATCTTAGGCCTTTTCAAGGAAAGAATAGAGGGCGCAGGTCATTCTTATGGTATGTCAGCTGTTAGAGGCTTTGTCGATTTGACAGAAGAGGAAATAACTTTTGAGCAAAAAGACGATAACAAATTTATTGATGGTGAAATCGATCCGTTCAGATTGATGACACTTCGTCAAATGAACGATGCTTTTGACCTAACAGAGGCCAACTATTCCAATACGAGTTTTGAGAAGTTGGATAAAAAGACCATTGATGATTTTGAAATCACGCCAGGTTTTAGGTCTTTTTCACTTAATTTAGCTACAGAGCGAACACGAAGACCAGCTGCGCTGCGAGATATTCTTGCCCTGCCAGCAGATATCACGAATTTGATGACAGCAGAAGATATTAAAAAGGAGATGATGTTATTCAATCGGGCGGGAAACGTGGATTTTGTTGTCAGAGGTCTGATAGTTGAGCGGCTAAACAATAAGACAGTATCTCTCCGTCTCACGGGACCTTTTGCTGATAATCTTGACCGCTTAAATGCTTTGAGCAAAACCTTAGACGAAAGGTTTGGCGATGAGATTTTTCATCAAAAAATTATTGAAGGAAAACTGATAGTTGAATCAGGTGGTCAAGCTCTTGACTACCTGTCTCGATTAAAAACTGCACAAAGCGCTATCCCGCTAACTGAGGTTCAACCAGCTTCTGAAATTACCCCACGCTTGACTTCGGGGGCTATGTCACACGGTGCGTTGGTCGCTTCGGCTCATGAAGCTGTAGCTCACGGAACAAATATGGTAGGAGGTCTTTCAAATTCAGGTGAGGGAGGAGAACACCTTAGCCGATATGGAACTATTAGGGCCAGTCGTATAAAACAATTTGCATCCGGAAGGTTTGGTGTTTGGGCAGGATATTTAGCTGATCCCAAGCTCGAAGAAATTGAAATAAAGATTGGGCAAGGGGCCAAGCCTGGTGAAGGTGGGCAATTACCAGCTCAGAAAGTAACNGTTGAAATAGCTGCGGCCCGTTGTGGGACTCCAGGCGTGGAGCTAATTTCTCCTCCACCACACCATGACACCTACTCGATAGAAGACCTGGGACAATTGATTCATGACGCAAAAGCTGCTCGAGTTCGGGTCGTAGTAAAATTAGTTAGCTCAGAAGGCATCGGGACTATCGCGGTCGGCGTTGCGAAAGCTGGTGCAGATGTAATAAACGTAGCTGGAAATACCGGGGGTACTGCGGCTGCAGCTGTTACCTCTCTTAAATACACCGGTAGAGCAGCTGAAATTGGAATAGCTGAGGTACATCAGGCACTTTGCGCAAATTCAATTAGGCAAAAAGTGGTTCTGCGTGGCTCTGGCGCTATGCAGACTGGATTAGATGTTGTAAAAGCGTCACTTCTCGGCGCTGATAGCTTTGAATTCGGAACTACAGCGCTAATGATGCTCAAATGCGTGATGGCTAAGAATTGTAATGTAAAGTGCCCGGCTGGCCTCACTACTAATCCTGAGACTTTCAATGGCGATCCCAGAGCCTTGGCGCAATATCTTCTCAATATTTGTCATGAAGTTCGTGAAATTCTGGCTTCATTAGGTTTTAAGAGCTTGGATGCTTCGCGGGGTAGAGTGGATATGCTTCATCTGTTAGACCATCCTTCTGCCGTTGGCCATTTAAATCTTAGAAAGATGCTCACAAGAGCTGAGATGCCCGAGGTCACAGATCCTCAATATGTCAAGCGAGATTACTCCCTAGATGAACAGTTTTTAAAACCATTACGAGAGTATTTAACAAACAAAAAGTGTCGTCAATTAGAGCTCAAGCCACCGTCCGCACTCAACAATAGAAACAAATCGTTTGGCGGCCAGTTATCATTGGACGTGGAAAGAATATTAAACTATGAATTAGCAAATCTGCCGTCTTTTGTGCTAACTGACCATCGTGGGCGGAATTATCTCGATCGCAATAGTGTTAAAATTGTCACAGAAGGATCCGCTGGGCAGAGTTTTGCAGCCTTCTGTAATGATGGACTCGTTTTTGAACATACCGGAACCTGTAATGATGGGGTAGGTAAATCATGCTGCGGTGGAGAAATAATTATCAAGTCGCCTTTGGGAGGTGGTGTTGGTTACGGGGAAAATGTGTTAGTCGGCAACTTTACTCTATTTGGAGCGACGGGTGGTAGACTATTCATTGAGGGCCAGGCAGGTGATAGGTTTGCCGTTCGTAATTCTGGTGCTGTTGCTGTTGTGGAGGGTGTTGGAGAATTTTGCGCTGAATATATGACTAACGGAACTGTGCTAAATATTGGAGGATTTTCAAAAGGTCTTGGAAACGGAATGTCAGGTGGTTTTCTTTATCAATATGATCCCGATAGAAAATTGAGAGAGGCTGTCAGCCATGAGTCAGTATTAATTGGAACTATAGGAAATAAAGGAGATAATTATGATATACACAGCGGGCCGCTGGCTCAACTATTGAAATGGCATTACGAAGCCACGGGCTCAAAGATAGCAAAAAAGCTTATTAACGATTGGGAGCAAACGCTCTCTAACACAATGTGGGTTATGCCGAAAGCACTTCTACAATATCAAGATGCAGATGAAATCATGGCTTTCAAAAGTCGTAAAGACCTTGTTGATGAGCTATCAACGTCTTTGGCTGAGTATCAAGTCTCTGAATTAAGAAAGTCCTGGAAAAGTAATAACACTGTCATCAATGGAAATATTCCTTACATCGGAGCTTCGGAGACTTCTCAAAGAATTAAGCTCTTGAACTCTTACACAGTTCTTGAAATGGCGCAGAATCTGGTAGAAAAAAAGTTTCCTGATGTAAAGAACCAAGATTCGTTGGACCAACACGTTCGAAATCTAGTGCTTTCGGAAAACTTCTCATTGATGTCAGCCCTTTCTAAGCATGCAAAAAAGGCCCTCGTTCACTATAAAGATGATGAAATCGCTACGCTAGTGGCAAATAAAAGGCTCTTAGATTTTAAGGAGGCTTTATCGAAACGGAATATACTGAGCATGGACAGCCCAGGAACTTATTCTTGGATTATACATCAGACTAATAAAAATCTAGCAACTCTCGGTGCAATACCAAGTTTTGACGAGTTGTTTGCAAATGAAGCTCTTGCTGACCTGATTGATAGAATGCCAAAAAAGGAATTNGAACNAAATGCCTCATATACCCACTGATGCGCCATTCAATATCCAGCAGAGGATGTGGTTGGACGGCTTTATATCAGGTTTACATTCTCAGCGTCTTGTAGCTGAGATAAATAAGAGTCCTGAGTCACAACAAAATGTAAGTAAAATGGACATTTTGTATGGAACGCAAACTGGGAATGCAGAGAGTTTAGCTAATGATGCAGCTTCGATTGCCGAAAGTCGAGGTTATAAAACGTCAGTGCACGAACTCGATTCTGTTGATATGCAAGCATTGTCAAACATGGAACATGCTTTGATAGTTGTTTCAACATATGGCGAAGGTGAAATGCCTGACAACGCCCAGATTTTTTGGGATGCAGTGCAAGCAGAAACAGCACCTCGGCTGGAGAAACTTAATTATGCAGTGCTAGCGCTTGGTGATACAAGCTACGATGAGTTTTGTCATGCTGGCAAATTGATAGATACTAGACTAGAGCAATTAGGGGCATTGAGAATGTCACAAAGGATAGATTGTGACGTAGATTATGAAACGCCCGCTGCTACTTGGCTTGACGAAACTATTCTTCCTGCAAACATACCATCAGCTGTCTCGAACGAGATGGAAGTGCAAGGAAAATCGATCCAGAAAACAGAAACAACAAAGCCTAAATGGAACAAAAAGAATCCATTCATTTCAAAAATTATTGAAAACAATCTACTTTCAGGCCAGGGATCTGCTAAGGAAATACGTCATTTATCCTTTGATTTATCTGGCAGTGATATAAAATATGAAGCGGGCGATGCCTTAGGTATTGTGCCGAAGAATGCTAATGATCTGGTTGAAAAGATATTAGATAGATTGAACAAAAGTTTTGATGATGCAGTGGAAGGGTTTGATAAATCGATTGGGCAATTACTAACCAGTGATTTTGAAATAATGTCCCCTTCACGCGATTTAGTATATGGGATTGAGAAACTAGTTGCAGACAGAGGATTAAGTGATGCGATAAAAGCCAAGGAAAAGCTGGAAAAATTTCTTTGGGGCAAAGACATACTTGATTTGCTGAATTTAAATTCAGATCTGAAAATAGATCCTATGAAATTTCTCAATTGGCTCAAGCCTTTGCAGCATAGAGCGTACTCAATATCATCCAGCCCAAACGTCTTCGATAAAGAGGTTCACCTCACGGTGGCTGCAGTACGGTGGAACTATAATGATAGAGAACACAAGGGCGTGGCCTCAACATTTTTGGCGGACGACGGATTGGTAGGAGCAACTGCGGGCATATTTTTGTTGCCAAACAAAAACTTCAGGGTTCCTAAAGACGACTCCGCTCCTATGATCATGGTAGGCCCCGGAACTGGTATAGCGCCATTTAGAGCATTTTTACAGGAGAGACAAATAAGAGGAGCCTCAGGAGAAAATTGGTTATTTTTTGGCGATCAGCATCGAAAAACAGACTTTCTTTATGAGAATGAATTAAACGCGATGTCAAATTCAGGGTTTTTGAGTCGCTTTGATTTAGCATTTTCCCGTGATCAAGCAGAAAAAATATATGTACAAAATAAGATGATAGAACAGGGTAAAAATCTATTTGGTGCTATTGAAGAGGGTGGCTGTTTTTATGTTTGTGGCGACGCAAGCAGAATGGCTAAAGACGTTGATAAAACCCTGCATCAAATCATTAGCGAGCATGGAGGTTTATCTCCAGAATCCACCTCGGAATATGTGAAGAATTTGAAACGTGACAAAAGATATCTTCGAGACGTTTACTAGCTGTTATTACGTAGATGTCCCTCTAAGTTGAAGATATTCATCCATTTTCAAAAGACTGAGCTTGAAAGCACTGAACAAAAAACATGGAATTAGAATCTGTTTACTGTGGTCCGTGTAGCTTTTTATGAGTATCGCTCCGCTGCTCCGGGTTACATTGCGAGTTTTTAATTACGAATTCCGGCATTGCACTTCTGAAATCTCTCTGTTTAATCTCATCAAATTGCAGAACCTGAATTGTCAAGTCAGACCGCATAGGCTATATCCGTTTATCTAATGATAGGGGTTATCACTGGTGGATATCAGACTTCAGGCAAAAACAGACGATCAGGATGTTGCCGGTTTAATGAAAGCAGTCTTCGGAGCTGAACGCTGTAATCGGGCAGTGTGGTATCTGCGCACAGCAGACCCTTTTAGTGGCTTATGCTTGGTTGCGTCATTTAATAATAAAGTCTGCGGCAGTTTGCGTTTCTGGGAGGTTATGGTTTGTGGCCGTCACCAGCTTCTGCTGGGCCCGCTAGCTGTTCAGCCTGACCTGCGTGGTAAAGGTTTTGGGCGCGCATTAGTCATTGATGGGCTTAGGCGCGCGGAGCAACATAACAAGTGGGATTTTGTGCTAGTATCAGGAGACCCTGATTATTACCCAAGATTTGGCTTTATCCATGCAGAAGATGGTCAGTTTATCTGGCCAGGTGTTCTGCTGCCTAATGTTTTGCAGATACGAGCTTTGCATAAAGTTGGTCTGAATAATTTGCCTGTCGGTCCAATGGCTGTTTTGCCTCTTGCTGCAGAGAAAACCGGACACTGACGATGGCTATTCTTCATCATTATCCCCTATCTCCATCCAGCCGGTTTATCAGACTACATTGCAGAGAGTATAGATTTGACATCACTTTGCGAACACAAGTTCCTTGGCTTCGTGATGATGCTTTTCTGGCCCTTAATCCTGCTGGGGAGGTGCCTGTTCTTGAGGATGAAAGTCTGGGGGTTGTTTGTGGAGCGCGAGTTATAAGTGAATGGCTGGAAGAAATTGTTGAACAGAATAAGTTGATGCCTGAACATGCTGGTCAGCGTGCTGAGGTCAGACGGCTGATAGACTGGTTTGAAACAAAATTTATGCTAGAGGTATCACGGCCTCTGATCAAGGAACGAATCGTCAAACGATTCGTTTCTGGCCAGCCTGCGTCATCAACTATAATGCGGGCGGCATTAACCAATGCGCAAATTCACATGGGTTATATTGAGTGGCTGTCAGCACAAAACCCATGGCTGGCCGGGCCTGACATGACGCTGGCTGATTTGGTTGCAGCTGCGCATTTATCTGTTCTAGATTATTTTGGTGATATTGATTGGGATCGGTCTAAGGAGGCTAAAATGTGGTATATGAAACTGAAAAGCCGCCCTAGTTTCCGGCCCTTGCTTTCTGATATAGTGGTCGGCATGCCGCCAGCAGCTCATTATGGCGAGCTGGATTTCTAAAACTTCAGCACTTTCACATTGCTGCTTCGGCCATATAAAGCCTGTATGTGACTGCGCAAATTTGCTGAAGGTGGCGTTCTTCAGAAAATCGGTGGCCAGCCTGTTTATCCAGAATTACATCAACCTGTTTACCACACCATTTTTCAGCAATTTGAATTGCTGTTTGCCAGGGCACTTCTTGATCGGCCATGCCATGAAATAGGGTCAGAGGAATGTTCAGATCAATTGCTTTGTCCAGCACTAGATTACTCCGCCCGTCGAGAACTAGATGATAGGGATAGATCACATCTTCTGGTGCATATGGATTTGGAAGAGTGATTTGCCCATCCGCTTTCATCTGTTGTTTTTGCTCACTAGTTAGGTTTTCCCAGATCAATGTTTCAGTAAAATCAGGTGCAGCGGCAATGCCAACTAGTCCGGCAATGCGTTCGCTCCGTTCCTGTGCCGTTCGGATCATCAGCCAACCACCCAGCGANGAGCCTACCAGAATTTGTGGCCCAGTGGTCAACTGATCGAGCATCATCATACAATCATGAACCCATTTCGAAATGGTTCCGTCTAGAAATGAACCGTCAGACAGGCCATGACCAAAATAATCAAATCTTAGGAATGGTATATTGTGCGTAGCCGCCATTTGGTGAAGTGATTCTGCTTTGGTTCCAAACATATCTGACCCATGCCCAGAAANGAATACTAATCCAGGAGCACCCTTGAGGCCTTCATGACGCAAATAGGCACGTTTTGAACCATCAGGGNAGGTCAGATAGGATACAGGGTCTAACTGGCCGGNATNTTGCATAATCTTATTGGTCCTTTATGTATGTATCTGGGTTGTCAACATAATGTTCACATATCTTATTGTAAGATCAAATACGAATTCGCCCGTTGCCAAAGNTGGACATACAGTTTACCTGTAACTTTGTATCAATTTTTATGAGAACCATTAAGAATTAATGTCCGAACATCATGCTATCACTCGCCCTGTCATTGTTCAGATTCTGCCCACCTTGAACAGGGGCGGGGTCGAGCGCGGGACTGTTGAGATCGCCAGAGCAATTATTGATCGCGGCTATAAGGCCGTGGTGGTTAGCAATGGAGGATTGTTTGAATCCCAATTGGTTAGAATGGGAGCAACAGTTCATCGTTTGCCGGTTCATTCGAAAAATCCATTTAGATGGCCGCTGATCAGGTCGAGATTAGCAAGAATTCTTCAGTCTGAAGGCGCGGATATCGTACATATACGCTCTAGAGCGCCAGCCTGGATTGCCCTTCCTGTTGCTAAGCGATTAATGATAGCAACTGTAACGACCATACACAATAAATTCGTACCTCAGAATGCAATCAAACATATTTACAACAGAAAGATGCTGAAGGCAGATTCTGTNATAGCTATTTCTAATTTCATCAAATCGATTATTGTCAAACATTATAGCCAACACAGGCCAGCAGATTCGGTAACCGTTATTCATCGTGGTGTCGATACAACTATTTTTGATCCGTCAAGTGTGACTCAATATCGGATTATTCGTGAGGCTGAGAGGTTGAATTTACCTGAGGATGGCTACATTNTTATGTTGCCNGCCCGCCCGACAAGCTGGAAAGGTCANGAAGTGCTTATCAATGCTGTTGCAGCGCTGAATCGTCCGGATGTTACACTTTTGCTGCTTGGTGCGGGTGATGGTAGCCCCCGCTTTGTAGCCAGCCTTGAAAAACTTGCGCGGAAGACAGGTCTAGATGGTCGTTTGCGGATTGCTGCAGGCAGTGATGATATGCCATCCGCCCTCATGCTTGCAGATGTGATTGCAATGCCTTCAATTGTCCCAGAGCCCTTTGGTCGTGTTGCAGTGGAAGCTGGGGCAATGGGCAGACCGATTGTTGCCTTTAACCATGGCGGTGCTGTTGAGTCTGTTCTTAACGGACAGACAGGTTGGTTGGCTGAACCAAAGGACATATCTGACCTTTCGCAAGCATTGGGCAAAGCACTTGATTTGTCGCAGGCGAAACGGGCNGAGCTGGCAAAAAAGGCTCGCGCTCACATTNTAAAATTGTTCTCAAAGGAAAAAATGTGCCAGAAAACATTGGAAATTTATGATGAACTTTTGCGAAAAAGGGCAGGATGATCTGCCAATATTATTGGATAAACAGCAGGATTAAAGAGAATGCCGACCATTTCACTCCCGGATGGGTCCACACGCCNATATGATAATGCTGTGACTCCAGCTCAAATTGCTAGNGATATTGGACCTGGTCTTTCGAAAGCCGCAATGGCAGCTATCGTCAATGGCACTGAATGGGATTTAAGCAGACCTATTAATGATGACAGCGAATTGTCTCTGATAACAGCTAAAAATACAGATTCTGCGCTGGAACTGGTGCGTCATGACTGTGCACATATCATGGCTGAAGCTGTGCTGGAATTGTATCCTGATGCGCAAGTCACAATAGGTCCGTCTATTGAAAATGGGTTCTACTATGATTTTTATCGTGAACAGCCTTTCACAACTGATGATCTGGCTGCCATCGAGGCCCGGATGCATAACATTGTCGACAGAGATGAGCCTATAGAACGCGGGGTGTGGACCAGAGATGAGGCGATTGCATTTTACCGCGAAAAAGACGAGCCATTTAAAATTGAGCTGGTTGAGGCCATACCTAAAGGTGAAACAGTGTCCTACTACAGGCAAGGTGGGTTCATAGATCTGTGCCGTGGCCCTCACTTGCCCTCAACAGGGCGTTCTGGTCATGCATTCAAATTGATGAAGGTTGCCGGAGCTTACTGGCGGGGAGATTCAAACCGGCCAATGCTACAACGCATCTATGGCACAGCTTGGCTCACAGAAAAAGACCTTGATCAGTATTTGACAATGCTGGAGGAAGCTGAAAAGCGCGACCATCGTAAATTGGGGCGTCAACTTGATTTTTTTCACCTTCAAGAAGAAGCAGCGGGTTCAGTTTTCTGGCATCCAAAAGGATGGACCCTTTATCGTGAGATCGAAATGTATATGCGTAGAAGGCTATCTGATGCGCACTACAGTG
>PBLM01000043.1 GCA_002721775.1 Rhodospirillaceae bacterium
TCTCCTTTAAGCAAAGACTATGCCTCGCAGAGAAATCTGTTGGACTTTTTGACAAAAAATGAACCTAATAAAAATGGGCTGCACAAAGGCAGCCCAAAGTTCAGGGAGGAGAACTGTTATTCTCCTAACTTAATGAAAACTTTAGGCAGTATTTTGGTAAATGTTTATTCAAAAGAAGGCGGCAAGTTAATTTTAAATCCATAAAAAGTTTTGCTCGCCTATTCAGATTGCACTCATCATTTATCAAATAATGTGAGACATTTCTGCCTTCTCAAAAGAAATATCCAAAAGGTCTTTTCGAATTCGGTGACTGGGGGTTCTAGGAAATTCATCAACCAATTGCCAATATTTTGGAACATGATGAGGGGGAAGATTTTGGATTGCCCACTTATCAAGTGAATGAAGCTCAAAGTTTTCTTTTGAATTTGGAATCACAAAACAGTAAATATCTTGTTCCCCAATTTCTGCCTCTACCCCTACAACAGCGCACTCTGCGACCAATGAACAAAGTGACAAGCCGCTTTCCACCTCCCACGCAGAAATATTTTGCCCCTTGTGTCTAATGGAGTCAGAATTTCGTCCTAAAAATTGCAGCGACCCATTTGGCAAAAACCTACCAATATCCCCCGTTGAAAGCATATTAAATTTATAAAGCTTTGACGTAGCTTCTTGATCATTCAGGTACCCTGGGGTTAACAACGCTGGGTATTTGCTCTTAACGAATATCTCACCCACCTTACCCAAAGGGACAGAGGAGCCGCTATCATTTAAAATTTTCACATCAAGCCAAGGAACAGCCAATCCACATGAACCAATTACGCCTGCAGTATTTATTGTCGTGAAACTGGATGCTTCAGTCATTCCGTAAACTTCGTTTATTGGAATACCAAAACGTTGTGTGAATTTTCTCCATATTTCAGGCCTGCATCCACCTCCAAAGGCTAACTTGATCCTATGTTTATTTTCTTCTTTGCTAACTTGCTTTGAAAGCAGTATTTCAAGTATGCCACCTAAATAATGTAGCTTTGTTATGCCCTTAGAGCTGGCAAGTTCCCAAAAGTTACTTGCACTGAAACGCGAAACAAGGGTGAGTTTGACTCCATATACCAAAGCCATTATCAATGCCTGCACACCACTAATATGATGTAGGGGCTCCCAAAATAGGAAGTTGTCATCACAACTACAATCACTAGCAAGTGCGGCACCTGCCGCCGAAGCTAGTATCATTCGATCAGTGACTATTACACCTTTTGGTGGCCCAGATGTGCCAGAGGTAAAAACAATAAGTGAATGATCGTCAGAAGAACTTTTCTCATACTTTAAATCAACAAATGCATTCGTGCCTTTAGTCGGCCAACTTTCAAGTTCAACAATTTTACAGTCAAGGCAAAGCTCGCTTACATATTTTAACGAACTTTTATAGCCAAGGATTAAGTTGGGCTGGGATGTTTTAATAGTGTGTTCAAGAGATGGTCCACGACTTTTTGGATCTATGGGCACCCATTTTATGCCAATCAAGAATAATGCAAAAATCAATTTGATGTACTGAGGGCTTGTTTCCATGCAAGTGGCGATGGTGTGACCCCTTTCTATTCCCTCAGAAAATAACTTTCCTCTTATTTCAAAAGCAGCATTGAAAATCTGTTCCACAGTGAATGAAAAGTTTCCAAAGNCAAATAGAACTCGAGCTGGCGTTTGCGAAGCGCACTCTGAAAGAACCTCAGCTATAGTTGTATCAAATGGAGGCTTGAGAGCTAATTCAATGCTTTTCATCCTTGCTTTGCGATCCTTTTTTTAGAAATTTATTTGCCTCTCTTTGTGGCTCGCCAGTTCTAAAAGATTCTTTATGCAGCCTTTTTGCAGCTTTTATTGCATCTTCGAGACCCGGCTCCAAAACTTCAAAAAACCGACGTTTGATTATTTGCATAGCGCCTTTTGGTTTAGAGGCTAAGTCTAATGCAACTCTCTCAGCAAAAGGAAAAACTTCCTCACTGGGCACCACATGGTGCAAAACTCCTATTCTCAAAGCCTCTTCAGAGGTCATGAAGCGACCTGTTAAAGTCAACTCTACGGTTCGAGAAAGACCAAGCACCTCCCGCATAATCCAGGGACCCGTAACACTCGCGATTCCAGAATTTATTTCTGGCTGACCTATTTTTACCTCACTATGGCCTACCCTTACATCTGTCAGTAATAAAAATTGAAATGCAGAGCCAGCAGCAACACCGTTTACAGCCGCAACAATTGGAATCTTTAAACTGCTTACACACCGATATAACCTCCTGAATCCATCAATCCAATCCTCTGCTTCACTGGGACTGAAGTTTGCACTTTCATTTAAATCTTGGCCTGCGCANAATGCCTGGTCACCTTCTCCAGTTATTATCAATGCATCAATTTCAGGGTCTGAGTTCGCCTTTTGCAAACTAATAATTAAATCTTCTCGCATTTGAGAGTCCCAAGCGTTTAATCGATCTGGGCGATTTAGCTTTATCGTTTGTATATTTTGATTTGAACTAATTACTAAATGTTTCATTGAGCTAGTCACCTGAGTATCAAAACTCAATAAAACCACGGTCTGACGGCTCTGCCAACCCATCTTAGGACCGCGGTCGAAAAGCCGCGGACCACGCAACTTCACACCCATTCCTCCACCGAAAGTTCAAACTGGATTGCAAATGAAAATCAGCGACGTCGGCACAAGCGGCGCAATTATCAAAACTCTATGTAGACATACCGGCTTAGTTATTTTAACTTGCCAAAACTCGACGTTTTTCACTTCAAAATTTAGGAAATCAAAAGATGGCAAAAGCCCCTACCAAGAAAAATAAAACATCAAAAAAGTCGGCGACCAAAACTAAAACTAAGGTTTTAGCTTCAGCACCAAAGGAAGCAAAGGTTGCCCAGAAAAATGCATTTGAAGCTAACTTTGGAGAAGGCACAGCCTTCGACTTAGACTACGGTAAATTAGTGATTATCGCGCTNCTGATCTATGTGGCCTATCAGGTAAGCTGACCAGACTGCTCGCGTCCGCTTAATGGAGGTTTCTTTGAGTAAAAGAGTGAGAATCTGAGCTGCGAGTCAGATTGGATTGGTGGGCATGACCCAGTATCAAATTCTCCCTAAGTAAAAACTANGCCTCGCAGAAAAATCTGCGGGGCTTTCTTCCATTTAGGCATGACTGCGAACAAGTTTGCCAGGCGTAGCGCCGGTTGCAACGCCATCGCGATAAGTTACCTCTCCAGAAAGGACTGTGGCCTTGTAACCAAAGACTTCCTGCATTAGACGACTGCCGCCAGCAGGAAGGTCTGANATTAGNTAAGGGTCCCCTGCCNTTACCGATGACCAATCAATAACATTGAAATCAGCCTTCAACCCCTTAGCAATACGTCCACGGTCGCGTAATCCGGCAGCTTTCGCNGTGTCAGAAGTAAGCCTGCGCACAGTTTCTTCAATAGAATAACGTTTCTGTGTTTGGTTCCAATATTTGATTAACCAAGTTGGGTAACCGGCATCCAGAATAAACCCCACATGTGCGCCACCGTCTCCGAGGCCCATTATGCTATATGGGTCATCAAGCATTTCTGCACATGCATCCATTGTGTAATCCGCATAATTGACTAAGGGCGCATATATAAATCCGCGCCCTTGGTTTTCTAGCAAAATGTCATAGGCTACCTCTTGTGGGGTGAATCCTAAGTTTTGGGCTATAGCTGAAATTGATTCATCAGGAGAAGGTGTATAATTAGCCGGAGACCCAAGTCGAAACATTTGCGTAAACAAAATTCGATGTATAAGTGGAAATGTACTTTGTTTGGCTGGGTCTTCTGACAAAATTTTGGCCCGTATATCTGGCTGAGACATAGCCTCAACTCTCTGGTCAAGGGGCAAATGCTCAATAGAGCGATATGTAGGTGTGCCAGAAAACGGGTTTTGAGAGCCGTTTAGACCGAGCATTACGCCAATTGGACGTGGAGCCACAACAGGTCTTAAGATATGACCATCGTCACGGGCTTCTCTGGCATAAGCCATCAAGTCTTTCCAAAATGTACCTCGCCCATCGTGCCGCTGGTTACAGGTAAATACCATAGGGCGTCCACTTGCCTCCACAACCCTTCGGAACATCTTGAACTCTTCCTCCGGATTAGGTTCATCCCAATCAGAGACCATTTCAATAAAGCCATGGCCCGCATCAGCCAATCCTTTTGCAATGGCTATTAGTTCAAGCTCATTTGCACGCAAAGTAGGAATGAAATCACCCTTTTTACTTTTATGGCTAATTGTCCGTGATGAAGAGAAGCCAAAAGCACCGGCATGAGAAGCTTCTGCTGCTAATTTTCTCATTTGGTCCATATCTTCAGGGGTCGCTGCTTCATGTCGTATAGCCCGATCCCCCATTACATATACTCGAACCGCAGCATGAGGTAGCAACACGCAAACATCCGTATCCCGTTGTCCACAATCCAATGCATCAAGATATTCTGGAAATGTTTCCCATGACCATTCAAGGCCCTCGTGCATNACAGGAGCCGGAATATCTTCNACACCCTCCATCAANTCGACCAACTTGTCCCGATCATCTGGACGGCAAGGAGCAAACCCAACTCCACAATTACCCATAATAACAGAGGTTACCCCGTGGATAGCAGACGGTTTTAGGTGTTTATCCCAAATCGCTTGCCCATCATAATGGGTATGAATATCCACGAAACCGGGAGTCACAACGTAACCAGATGCATCAATCTCTTCTTTTCCGTGACCATGAACTTGGCCAATTTCTTGAATTACACCATCGCGAATAGCAATATCGCCTTCAAATCCCTCTGCACCTGTTCCATCAACAATTTGACCATTCCGGATGACCAAATCGTGAACTGCACCAATTGACCTATTCATCGCAATCCCTCCTCCAGCCAGAAAATGCAGTTCTACCAATCCATGTTCTACTTTTGTTGCGCGCCATCATACAAAAAGTGTGGCCTATCTTTGAATAATGGACAAGTCCATGATTGAGGTTCCCTCCAACAATNAAAGNAAAAATCATTGCGGATTGTATTGGTTGATTTCAATTACATTTCCACTTGGATCAAGACAATAGATTTGATGCATATCAACCATTGCATAGATACCTGCATCAGTAATTAAAACGTCCTCTGCTTCTAGTCTGTTTTTCACTGCTTGAATATCTTGAACTACTATCGCTGGATGTCCCCCTATAGATGGATTATGAGCGAAATTATTGCGCAACGCAAAACCAGGATCAGGCTTTATGATATGCAGACCACCATTATAGGCACCGAGTGGGAACACTGATAAATCCGTCGGCTCTATGCTGAAATCACCTNTTGNATCTGGNGCCCTCCAACTTCCTTCTTTTAAACCCAGATTTACAGCAAGAAACTGCACAGAACTTCTAACATCAGCTGCTTGTATATTTACATGATGTAGCTTCCAATTATCAAACGTTACTTCATCAACATCGTCTTCAAAATTGTGATTATTTGACTCATAAACCAATAAAATATTTTGGCAGGGTAGAGATATACACAAGCTATCTAATTCACCTTTAGTACCAANTAATTTTTGAAAGTTTGCCCCATTATTTTCAAGTAAGTTTTCTGCTTTTGCCAAATCAGGAATCTCCAGCATAACATATTTATTTAGAGCCGATCTTAAAACGGAGCTTTCATTTTTAACAAGTATATTTGAAGGTTTAATTAGGCGAAGAACTGAATGGGATGATGCGAATATGCAATTTGTATTATTCCTCTCTTTTGGCGCTCCAAGTCCCAAAATCTCCCCATAGAAATACTCGGAAAGTTTNAGATCATGCACAGCAATTGATATTCCTAACAACGACCACATCCTATTCAACCATCATTTAGTTCTGGATTGTAGAATTCTGAGGATTTTTCGCGTCGCTCTAACCACCACCCAGCTTGTTTCGGCCAAAGTGTAAATTGCTTATCTTGATTAAGGTATTGGGCTGCTTGGGCAGCCCACATAGGGTTAAACAGGGCTTCTCTTGCTACTGCAACAAAGTCTGCTTGCTCACTTTCGATAATCTGATTTGCTTGCTCTGGGTGGGTTATTAAACCAACTGCCATCGTCATTATATTTGCGTTCTGTTTAATTTTTTCTGCAAAAGGAACCTGATACCCGGGCATTCTTTTGCCTGTAGCTGCTGTTGCAGACCCGGAAATACCGCCAGACGAACAATCAATTATATCCACACCAACTTTTTTTAGTTCCTTCGCGAGTTCCACTGAATCTTTAATAGACCAACCATTTTCAACATTGTCTGTTGAGGAAACTCTAAAAAACAAAGGGGTCTCATCAGGGATGGAGCGTCTTAAACCGCTTGCTATCTCAATTGCTAGCCTCATGCGTCCAGATAAATCACCGCCGTATTTGTCAGTTCGTTTGTTACTCACAGGCGATAAAAAGCTATGAATTAAATAACCATGAGCGCCATGTAACTCGATAACTTTATAACCTGCGCTTATGGAACGCCTTGCNGCGGAGATGAAATCATCGATCAATTCACAAATTTGTTCTTTAGATAACTCTTCAGGAATTTGCCNCCCCTCCCCCACAGAGCGAGCCGATGGTGCAACAATTTTCCACGGCATATCTCCACGCTCAAAATCAACTTCATTTAACGGGCCATTCCCATACCACGGCCTCTGCATGCTTGCCTTTCTTCCAGCATGTCCTAGTTGAATGCCAGGAATGGCTCCATTTCTTGAAACAAATTGTGCTATTCTTGAATGACCGATAATTTGCTCATCTTTCCAGATGCCAGGACAACCGTGGGTTATCCGGCCTTTTTTTTGAACTGCGGTCGCCTCTGTTATAATTAATCCAGCACCGCCCATAGCAAATCGCCCCAAATTCACCAGATGCCAATCATCTACGTATCCTTCATGTGCTGAATATTGACACATTGGCGGCACAACTATTCTGTTGGGGAATTCAACGCCTCTTATAATTATCGAGCTAAACAAGTTGTTAATTGTCACNATTAATACTTTCTTGACAGNCAATGATCCAAGAATTCAAAACTTNAGGCCAATGAAACCACTTTCTAGATGCTCTGCCAACCCATCAAAGAAGGAGGGTCCAAAAGCCGCAGATCGCGCAACTATAACCCCTAACCTTCGCCAGAGGTTCAAATCTGATGGCCAAAGGCAATGGGTAAACCCGGTTACAGACCTTTCACCAAAATTGTTATTCAGGATTAGGCACTTTACCTAAACTACATAAATGCTAAGCTACTATTATAGCGTAAAGTCAGGTNTATTTTGTTGCATGTGAAANTCGTCAAACTACCCTACAGCNGCNCCAAAACTTCCAAGANTGAAGGTGCAAGTGACTGAATTTCAGATATTGTAATNTTTGGCGCTAAGAAGNACATNCCAAACAATGANTAATAAGAGTGTCTTTTTCAATGAATTCGAAACAAGGATCTTCTCGTTGGGGCCAATCATCAATAGTAGATTGTGTGTGGTTAAATTCAAACCTTCATAACGCTAATGTTCGCATTTTTGATTGTTCAACTTTTTTAGACTACACAGACGACCNCCCTACCAAGCCGTATGATGTAGTTAGCGGTTTGTCAGAATACAAAAAAGCCCACATACCTAACTCCGCTTTTTTAGATTTGCAAAATGANTTTTCAAAAAAAGGAAGCGCATACAATTTTACACTTCCCGAATTGACAGATTTGGCAGTTGCTTTTCAACGCNAAGGGGTTGGTGACAACAATCATGTCATACTTTATTCCNGGAATGGAATTCAATGGGCTACGCGATTTTGGTGGATGTTATATGTTGTCGGTTACAAAAATGTAAGCGTACTAAATGGTGGGCTCAAAGAGTGGCTAAACCTNAGCCTTCCAACAGAAACGGAAATAACTATATTTCCACCAGCCGATTTTAATTTGGATCTTAAAGAAGATATTTTTGTAGACAAAAATTATGTTTTGGAAGCAATTAACGCTGATAATCATATCATTATTAATGCACTTACAAAAGATATACATGACGGTTTAAGCAAACGATATGGGCGTCCCGGCCACATTCCAAAAAGCTTAAACATTCCATTTCACAAATTTGTTCATGAGGATACTGGCAAATTTATCTCATTTAAAATGGCCAAAGAACTGATAGAGAGCATGAAGATTGGAAAAGATAATATCATTGTTAATTACTGCGGAGGTGGAATAGCCGCCACACTTGATGCCTTTATACTTTACCAACTTGGATTTAAGAGTCTGAAAATTTATGACAATTCAATGAGTGAGTGGGCTTTAGATGAAACTCTTCCAATAAGTATTTAAAGTTAACTTAAATATAAAAACTGTTAAACTTAATCAACACCTTCGAATAGTCGAACGTCTCTGTCAGCTCCTCCGCTTAATAATTTGAGAGCCCTTTGATAGGCTTCACTTTCATAAGCGTTGACTGCAGCCTCAAAACTTTCAAATTCAATAAGAATTGTTCGCTCCCCGAAGCCATTTTCTTTTGCAACAACTCTGCCACCCGCAGAAAGGAATTTTCCCCCCATCGATGTCAAAGCGGGTACGGCTAACTCTCGATAGGCTGATGCTTTTTCTGGGTCGGCAGCGCTTCTATGCGCACTAATCATGTAGCCTTTTGCCATTGATCACACTCCATGAGACTTGAATAAAACATTTACTTTTTGAAGAAACCAAAAACTTATACGGGATAAAATTTCAGTAAGTGAAACGTTATGCACCAATCAGCACTTCTAAAGTCAATAATTACTGTTACGGTNTNNNTGTAGTTGAGNTTCNAGNGNGTGTCCCCCTGAGGGTATGGGACCGGCTAGGATTTACCGCCCAAGAGGACACACTACCAATACGAGCCAAAATTTGTATTGGACTGAATCTCAACTACACCTTTTATNCCANACAGATCATCAATATTACTGTTTTTNANAATTTAAATGANTTGTCCTACTGCTCAAATTTTGGCATTAAGTTTATTAAATCTTGAGTATATTTATGCTTTGGGGCATTGAATATTGCTTCTGNTGCATTCTCCTCAACAAACTGCCCTNTCCTCATTACTGCAATTCTATCACAAACTTGCCGCATAACTGGCAGATCGTGGCTAATGAACAAATACGTTAGATTAAGTTTTTGTTGAAGGTCTNTTAATAAATTCAAAATTTGCGCTTGAATGGATACATCCAAAGCTGAAGTCGGCTCATCACAAATTAAGAATTTGGGTCGCGATGCTAGAGCACGTGCAATCGAAACACGCTGACGTTGTCCCCCAGAAAAAGCATGTGGGTATTTCCTTGCCGCATCAGCATCCAACTCAACCATTGCTAATAGGTCAGAAATTATCAAACTCAACTCAGCTTGATTTCCGCGGAACCCACCAAGCAAAATTGGCTCAGCTATGATTTGTCCAACTTTCATCCTACCGTTAAGAGAGGAGTAAGGGTCTTGAAAAATCATTTGAATTTCGCGTTTTTTTTTATTGTGTTCCTTTAGCTTTATGCCGTTGAGGAGATCTAAACCATCGAATTGAATTGAACCTTGGTCAGGCTTGTAAATGCCAGAAATTAATCTTGCTATAGTTGACTTACCAGAACCACTCTCACCTACTATTCCGTATGTTTCACCACTAGCAATTTTAAAACTTACATTATTCACAGCAACATTTGACTCGATTTTTGAAGAAAATAAAGAGTTACGAGGTTTAAAAATTTTGGTTAAGTTTTGTACATTCAGTATTGTAGTTNTTGTATCAAGTTTATGAATTGTCTCCCCGATCCAATGCGTGCCAAGATCAATTGCAACAGGATTTTGTCGGCCCTGATTAAATTCGACTCTTGAAAAACGGTGGACCCGACGATTAGATGGTGGAACAGCTGAAATCAAGGCTTTTGTATAAGGGTGTTTTGGCTTAGACAACAATTTTTTTGTTTCGTTTACCTCTACAATTTTACCCATATACATAACCGCTACCCTATCTGTAGTTTCTGAAATTACTCCCATGTCATGAGTAACTAGGATCACGCCAACATTTTTCTTCCGGCACAAAGCTCGAATTAACTTTAGAATTGTTGCCTGTATAGAAACATCCAATGCAGTAGTTGGCTCATCTGCGATTATGAGATCCGGGTTTCCTGCCAAAACAAGCGCGATTACAACTCTTTGCCTCATTCCTCCAGAAAATTCATGTGGATACTGCTTTATCCTCTCCATTGGCGATTTAATTCCAACATCATTCAAAAGTTCAATTGCACGCAATTTTGCATGAGTTTTAGAAAGATTCGAGTGTAAGGAGATAGTCTCTACAAGTTGAGCTTCAATCGTCTCAAGTGGGTTTAGGGATGTCATTGGATCTTGAAAAATTACTCCCACTTTTTTTCCACGGATAGCGTTAAAGCCTGGCTGGGCAAGCAAATCGAGGCGCTGCCCATCCAATTCAATTGTTCCGCCTACAATCCTGCCAGGTGTTTGTAATAACCCTATAATAGAGTTGCCTATTGTTGATTTTCCTGCGCCTGACTCTCCCACAATTCCCAGAATTTCCCCACGTGCTAATTTTAAACTTGCCTTGTCGACTGCTCTAAAATTACCAAAACGATCGGGGTATTCTATTGTCAAATTTTCAATTTTAAGGAGCACTATTTTATTCCAAGATTAGGGTCGAGGGTGTTACGCAACCAATCCCCAAGGAGATTGACTGATAAAGCCAAAAGCAATAAAACCAAAGATGGGAAGAAAATTATCCACCACTCTCCAGAAAATAAAAAACCCTGACCAATCCTGATTAACGTGCCGAGACTTGGTTGTGTAGGCGGAGCACCAACACCCAANAANGATAGTGTTGCNTCNGAAATAATAGCCAGCGCCAATGAAATAGTAGCAATNACTAGCACAGAAGGCACCACGTTTGGAAATATGTGTCGCAANGATATACCTATAGGGTGAACGCCAATTANTTTTGCTGCNTCAACATATTCTTTCTGCAGCTCAACCATNGCTGANCCCCGCACCACCCGAGCAAATTGAACCCAGTCAGACAGNCCNATNGACAAAATTAGCACCCAAATTGCCATCTGATTTCTCATTTCAGGCGGTGTAATGCCCTTGGCGATGCCAAAAATCAGCATTGCAATCAAGATTGATGGGAAACTGAGTTGGATATCAGCAATTCGCATTATAATAGCATCCGTGATTCCGCCAACCATAGCTGCTATCAAGCCAAGGAACACTCCTAGGACCATCGCAAACAAAACAGCAGAAACTCCAACAAAAAGCGAAATACGCATTCCATACAAAATTGTTGAAAAGATGTCGCGGCCTTGGTCATCCGCTCCAAAAACAAAGGTATCACCAGTAAATTCATTTGTTTTAAGCGGCGCGGAGAAACCATTCATAAGATTTAGTGTTGCNGGGTCATAGGGCGAATAAGGCGCAATNANTGGCGCAATTATTGCGCAAAAAATTANGCNGGCNGCAATCAGAAAACTNCAAATTGCTACNGGAGAGTGTGAAAAGGAATAAAAGAAATTTGAACNGATAAAATCTTTAAATATTATCTTCATTTTGTGTCACTAACGCGAAGACGTGGATCAATTGCTGTATANAGGAGGTCTACCACAAGATTTATCGAAACAAACATTACCGAAATGAACATCAAATAGGACGCCATAACCGGAATATCGACAAACTGAACACTATCAATAAACAAAAGTCCCAAGCCTGGCCACTGAAAGACTGTTTCAGTAATTATTGCAAAGGCAATTATTGAACCCAACTGTAATCCGGTAACGGTAATTACTGGAACCAATGTATTTTTAAGCGCATGACGAAAATAGATTTTTACCTCAGGCACGCCTCTTGAGCGCGCAAATCTAACAAAATCCGAACTCAATACTTCTGACATTTCTGATCTAACTAAGCGCATGATCATAGTCATTTGGTAGAGACCAAGGGTCACAGCTGGCAATATGATGGCCTTAATGCCACTCATGGTTATCAATCCNGTTGTCCACCAGCCNACTTTAACGACATCTCCACGGCCAAAGCTCGGNAGCCAGCCAAGCTCCACAGCAAAAAGATAAATAAGTAANATNCCAATNAGAAAGGTTGGTAGGCTTACGCCGACAAGAGAGACTGTTAAAATAACATTGGTCAACCAGCCTTTCGGCTTAATGGCTGTATAAACACCCAAGGAAACTCCCATCAAAATGGCTAAAAAAGCTGATACTGATGCAAGTTCAATCGTTGCTGGAAGTCTTTCAATCAAAACCTCAACAACTGGTCGACCCTGACGAAAAGAAATGCCTAAATTGCCTTGTGCGGCATCAATTAAGAAATCCCAATATTGAACAAAGAANGGATCGTTTAGCCCTAGTTTTTCTCGTAGAATTTCTATATCTGCATCTGTACGCTCTTGACCCATCATATTTTCGACTGGATCGCCCACAAAACGAAACATTGAAAATGCTATCAGTCCTGTAAACAAGAGCACTATCAGTGACTGAAAAACCCGTCGAACCAAATATCGAAACAAATTTAGCTCCAAGCCTAGGTAGCAGGCCCCCTCAATCGTTGAGGGCCTGCTCTTTTGTTTGATTTAGTTGATAGTAAAATATTTGAAGCGCGCTCGATCATCTGGTGAAACTGTCGTTTGGACCTTATTAGCCATACCCCAATTCAAAACTTGGTGGTGAATAGGNAGGTATAGGAGGTCCTGNTGAATTTGCGACCATATTTCTCCGATTGTGGCGTCACGTTTTTCCAAGTCGGTTTGTGATGCAAGACTGACGATTTTTTTATCAATCATAGAATTGGAATATCGTGTCCCATTCCAAGACCCGCGTTTCTCCCCTTTTGTATGTACAAGGAAATTAAAAATGTATTCCGAGTCATATGTTGGAACTCCCCAACCAAGCATATAGAAATCAGTCTCAAGTTTGCCAATCAATGGGAAATGTTGTGCTTTTGGTTTAGCGTCCAAGTTCACTTTTATTCCAATCTGCCCCAACATACCAACAGCAGCTTGACAAATTGCTTCGTCGTTTATGTACCTGTCATTTGGACAATTAAGCGTTATAGAAAACCCGTTGCTATAACCAGCTTTTTCCATCAACGTTTTCGCATCATTAAGATTCCCTGACGGAATAGCATCTAATTGTTTGCTCCAACCATTTACAAATGGAGGCATGGCAACTCCAGCCGGGATCGATTGCCCACGCATAACAACTTTTTGAATAGCANCCCGGTTGATAGCAATATTCATTGCCTGGCGAACTCTAACGTCAGCAAAAGGGTTTTTACCCTCAATATTATCAGTCTTTAAATCCTTATCACCTTGATTCAGACCAAAGAAAATAACTCGATTTTGAGCNGCTTTAATAACCTTNAAACCACTATCGTTGTCAACTCTGCTTAGATCCTGCACAGGCACATCTTGAATGAAATCAACTTCACCTGACAAAAGTGCCGCTACCCGAGTCGCTGCATTTTTTATCGGTGTATAGTTAATTTTTGAAATCTCAAGAGGAAATTGTCCTTTGCCCCAATAGTCTGTATTTATTTCAAGAACAGTTTTGCTATCAGGAACCCGACTAACCAATTTGTAAGGTCCGGTGCCATTTGTATTCTTCGCCGCAAATGTATCTTCACCGCCCTTTATATCTTGGACTTTGATAGCATTATTTGCTTCAGCCCAACCTTTATCCATTATATAGATGTCATTAAGATTAGCCGCCATTATTGGATTAGGTCCATTAGTCTCAATCTCGAATTTAAATTTTCCAGCAGCTCTTACCTCTTTGACCGAAGATAGTAACTCCTTCATATCAGAATTTGGACTCATTGCCCTATTGAATGAAAAAACCACGTCTTCGGAGTCAAACTCTGCACCATTATGGAACTTAACTCCTTGCCTTAGCTCAAATGACCAGACGTTTGGATTATCCTGGCTTGGACCCCATTTAGTTGCAAGTGCGGCAACCTGCTTCCCGGACATATCTCTTTGAATCAAAGGTTCGTATATCTGGCTGGATAAAGCGTGAGTTGGCCCTTCATTTTGTGCGTGCGGATCCATTGTGAGACTATCACCTGCGCGCGCCCAATTTAGTGTTTTAGCTGCCGCAACATTTGTCATCATAGCTACAAGTAGCGGAGCAAAAAATAATGTATTTTTTTTCATTGCTAACCTCCCATGTAATAGGGATAGATTTGTATCATCCCTCCCATTACCAGAACACAGTATAATTAAATTTTCAATTTAATTACATTGGAAACCAATCTAATTTACCGTGCGCCTAAGCCTGATTGTAAATGACAATCAGAAAAGCCCTCTCTCGAAACAATAGAGATTTGGAAACGTAATCAGGCTTGGTTTTGAGCAACTCTTCGAGTTGACTAAAAGGATTTTTGTTTTGTCAAAAGGTCTAACCTGTCGACGGTTTCTACAGTTAATTCTAGAAGCTGGTTATTGCGGTCTATGCCAAGCTTTATGGCAACTCCTGCGTTTCCAGATTTCCAAATTTCCTGATAAAAATTCTGTAACGTAGAGATCGAAATTCCATTAACAGACTTGATAATATCTTCTGGCTGTATCCCCGCTTTGAATGCAGGCCCGCCTTCCCTGACCCGGCTAACATACACGGAACCCGACGCTTGCCGAGATGTTATGCCCAGATATGGTTTTATGTCACTCTGCCTCCGACCAAATTCGATTAAATCCTTAAAAATGGGTTTCAGTAAATTGATTGGAACAAACATATTGCCAGGAGAAAAAGACCCCTCGCTCGCCGCATCTTGCACAAAAAGAGACCCTATTCCTAAGACTTCCCCCTCTGAATTCAGTAATGGCGTTCCACCCCAATCATTGTTTACAGGAAATGTAAAAATTGGTTTATCCAAATAATACTCCCA
>PBLM01000044.1 GCA_002721775.1 Rhodospirillaceae bacterium
GCTAGCGCCCTCAGATGACCCGGCTGCGAGGCCCGCCAATGCGTAGCCCATATGGGCAATTGAAGAGTACGCCAGCATCCTCTTAATATTATGCTGCATAATCGCCCCAGTTACCCCAACAATCATGGAGGCAACAGACAGCGCGACCAGTATTTGTGACCATTGGTCAGAAATGCCGGAAAAGGCAAAATACGTCACATTCATAATCAAGGTCATAGCCGCAACCTTCGGCACAATTGCAAACAGAGCTGTGACAGGTGTCGGCGCACCCTCATAAACATCCGGTGTCCACATATGGAAGGGGGCCGCTGATATCTTAAATGCCAGCCCCGAAAGCAAAAAAACCATTCCAACCGTCATCCCTACAGAGGCATCATCATTAAGGCTGGCGGCGATATCAGCAAAAGCTGTACTGCCAGCAAAACCGTAAACTAAAGACGCGCCATAAAGCAACATGCCAGAAGACAGAGCCCCAAGCAGGAAGTATTTAAGGCCAGCTTCAGATGATTTTAGCGAATTTGTTCGCATCGCTGCAATCACATAAAGCGGAAGGGACTGCAGTTCTAGTCCCATATATAGCGCAATCAGGTCATGCGCCGAAATCATCAGCAACATGCCTAGTACAGCCATTAGGACCAGGAGGTGAAATTCTGCCCTATCTATACCCTCACCCCAACCATCACTGACTAGCCAGCAGGCGAAAAAGGCACCAAGCAGCACTAGGCCTTTCATATAAAGCGCAAATCCATCTGTAGCGAACAGGCCATTAAACAAAACCACCTGATCAGCTGACAGTGTGAATAGGGACAAAAAGGCTAGTCCATAACCACCAAGTGACAAGCTGCGGACCATTTTTAGTGTGCCAGCCTCCGACTCAGAGCTTTTTTCNAATGCGGCAACCAGAACTAACAACAAAGCGATTGNAACCAGNACAAATTCCGGAAGAGCAGCTGAGAAAGTTTGTGCAAAATTCATCGTGCCTAACCTTTACCTACCGCAACGCTATCTGCTGAGTACCAATTTGACTCAGTACATCTTTGACAGCCAACTCCATTATATCCAGCAATNTGGATGGATATATACCAAACCAGAGCACAAAAACTGCCAGCGGAATAAAGATTNAAAATTCGCGGCCGGTTAGGGATTCAAGCTCAAGAATTTCAGGCTTTTCAGCGCGGCCAAAAATAACCCTGCGATAGAGCCACAACATATAGCAAGCACCAAGTATAAGGCCTGTTGCGGCCAATATGGCAACCCAATCTGCCCGGTTCCATGCACCGACCAAAACTAGCATTTCGCCAACAAATCCGGATGTACCCGGAAGACCAACAGATGCCAGCATCATAAACATGAAAAAGGCAGCATATCGCGGCATAGCATCAACGACCCCTCCATAGGCTGATATTTCACGCGTGTGAAGTCGATCATACACAACACCAACACAAAAGAACAAAGCGGCAGACACAAGCCCATGAGATATCATTTGAAACATTGCCCCGGCTATGCCTTGCTCATTCATGCTAAAGATGCCAATTGTCACAAATCCCATATGGGCAACCGATGAATAGGCGATCAGTTTTTTCATGTCGCTTTGCGCCAAAGCAACAAATGAGGTGTAAATCACAGCTACCACAGACAACACGAATATCATCGGCGCGAACAAATCAGACGCGTCTGGAAACATTGGCAGTGAGAANCGCAGAAAGCCATACCCGCCCATCTTCAGAAGCACTCCCGCAAGGATCATAGAACCAGCTGTTGGCGCCTGCACATGTGCATCGGGCAGCCATGTGTGAACTGGCCACATCGGAACCTTAACCGCAAACGAGGCAAAAAAGCCGAGAAACAGCCAGAACTGTAGAGCCGGCGCAAAGTCGAACGCCGCCAGAACAGGAATATCTGTAGTTCCTGTCTGGTGATACATGACAAGCATGCAGACTAGCATTAGCACNGACCCTAAAAGAGTATACAAAAAAAACTTAAAGGCGGCATATACACGCTCAGTCCCGCCCCAGACCCCAATAATCAGAAACATGGGAATCAGAACACCCTCAAAAAATAGATAGAACATCAACATGTCAATCGAAGCAAACATGCCGACCATCATGGTTTCCAAAACTAAAAAAGCGACCATGTAATCACGTACGCGGTGGGTAATGCTGCGCCAACTCGCCAGAATGGACAGAGGTACCAGAAATGTTGATAGAAGGATAAAGGGCATAGAAATACCATCTATGCCGAGATGATAAGAAATGCCTGCCCCTGCGATCCATTCAACCCTTTCTTCAAACTGATAACCAACAGTTTCAGGATCAAAACCAACATACAAGAAAAGGGACAAAAAGAAGGTAAAACCTGAAACCCATAAAGCCACAAGCTTGGCATTGGTGGCAGCATTGGCTTCTGACCCGCGCACCAGCATTAAAAACAAGACACCAGTAAGCGGCAAGAAAGTGATCACGCTGAGGAGCGGCCATGTGGAACTCATCTGCCTAACTCCCAAACCCNCTGAAATACCACGTCAGAAGCAAAACAACGCCGATCATCATGGCAAATGCATAATGATACACATACCCTGTCTGCAGCTGGACCAGACGCCCAGACAGGCGCGTTACAAGAGCTGAAAGTCCGTCAGGTCCATAATAGTCAATCACGCCTTTGTCACCATGTGTCCATAATAGCTGGCCAAAACGCACAGCTGGCTGAACAAAAATTCGATCATACAGCTCATCAAAATACCATTTGTTTAAAAGGAACTGATAAACTGCGCCGGCCCTATTCGCGAGAGTGGCCGGCAGCCNTGGCAGAACAACATAAGCAATAAAGGCACTTAAAACCCCCGCTGAAGCCAACCCTATGGGTAACAGCTTGACCCAGGTCGGAACATGATGAGCAGCTTCCATCGCCTGATGTGTGGGCAGAATAAACAGCGAATTACCCCAAAATTGCTGCCAATGATGACCAACAAACAAGTCATAGCCCATCCAGCCTGCAAATATTGCCCCCAGTGCAAGCGGAACAAGNGGTAATGTCATCACATTCGGACTTTCATGAACATGCGCCATCACGTCATCACTTGCCCTGGGGGTGCCGTGAAAGGCTAGAATCAGAAGACGCCAGCTGTAAAATGCGGTCAGCAAGGCCGCTGCACACCCCAGCCAGAAGGCAAGCAANCCAACATCAGTGTGCGCACCATAAGCAGCTTCTAAAATCATATCTTTTGAATAGAACCCGGCAAAAAACGGAAATCCCGCTAAGGCAAGAGAGCCTATCCACATCATCGCATAAGTAACCGGGATTTGGCGCCACACCCCCCCCATCTTCCGCAGGTCCTGCTCATCTGACAGGGCATGAATTACAGACCCTGCTCCTAAAAACAGAAGCGCTTTGAAAAAGGCATGCGTNGTAAGATGGAACATCGCAGCCGGATAGGCAGACACTCCTGCCGCGAAAAACATATATCCCAGCTGTGAGCATGTAGAATAGGCAATAACACGTTTGATATCAAACTGGGTCATCCCGATTGAAGCCGCAAAAATAGCGGTCAACGCGCCGACAAATGTTATCATATCTAACGCGAAAGGTGCATATTCAATAACCGGTGACATCCGACAGACCAAAAATACACCTGCTGTCACCATGGTCGCGGCATGAATAAGCGCAGATACAGGGGTAGGCCCCTCCATTGCATCCGGCAACCAGGTATGAAGCCCCAATTGTGCGGATTTCCCCATTGCGCCAATAAATAGCAGAACAGAGACCACTTCCAACGCTGGTAACGGTACGCCAAAAATGCCGAGCATTGCAGACTGATAACTGGCGATAGACGCAAATATATAATCAAAGCTAACAGAACCAGTCAGCGCAAAAATAGCCAAAATACCTAATACAAAACCAAAATCTCCAACCCGGTTCACTACAAANGCCTTCATGGCAGCNGTATGTGCAGATTCTTTATGGTACCAGAAGCCAATCAAGAGATATGAGGCAACGCCAACACCCTCCCAGCCAAAGAACAACTGCACCAGATTATCCGCGGTAACCAGCATCAGCATGGCGAAAGTAAATAGGCTGAGATAAGCCATGAAGCGGGCAATGGATTTGTCATGATGCATATAACCAACAGAGTAGATATGCACACAGGATGAAACACCCGTAACAACGATTAGCATTACAGCTGTCAGCGTATCAAAACGCAGGGTCCAATGCGCCTGAAAGCTACCTGAACCAATCCATCTGCTAACATTAACAATGGCCTGTTCACCGCCCAATGCAATTGTTCCAAAGGCAAAACAAGATAGAATAAAAGACAGACATACGCCTGTAATACTGACCGTAACAGCAGCGCCGTCTAATTTCCGGAGTGAGAACAGGCCAGCAGCGATTGCGCCAAACAGCGGCAGAAACACAATGGCTTTGTAAAACATCTTCTGCCTCAGCCTTTCATCACGTTAATATCTTCAACCGCAATTGACCCACGATTGCGAAAATAAACCACCAGAATGGCAAGACCAATTGCTGCTTCAGCGGCTGCAACAGTAAGGATAAACAAAGAAAAGATTTGCCCAGTCAAATCAGAAGAATAGGCCGAAAAGGCAACCATATTGATGCTGACAGATAATAGGATCAACTCAATTGACATCAGAATGGTGATGACATTNTTTCTGTTGATAAAAATACCAAACACGCCAAACACAAATAAAATNCCAGCCACNGTNAGNTAATGNGCCAGNGTAATTTCCCCCATCATTGCCCTGCCTCCTCTGCACCTTTGCCAGATTGAACTTTTGCTAGTCTAACTGTTTCTAGCCTTGTCCGGCGGTTCTGCTCTGCAATAACCTGCCGGCGCACCCCAGACCTCCGCCTCAAAGTCAGGGCAATTGCCCCAACCATAGCAACCAGCAGAATAAGGCCAGCCAATTGGAATAGATAAATATAATCGGTATATATCACCTGACCCAAGGCCCGTGTGTTATGAACACCCTGCTGAGCAGGCAAACTTGTCGACATATCAGAATATTCAAAGAAGGTTACGAACAGTTCAGCAATCAAAACGCCGCCGACCACAAGCCCAAGTGGACGATATTTCTGAAAGCCTTCGCGCAGTTCAGAAAAGTTAATATCCAACATCATCACGACAAACAAAAATAGAACTGCGACTGCTCCAACATAGACAACGACAAGAAGCATTGCCAGAAATTCAGCATTCAGCAAAATAAAAAGACCGGCTGCGTTAAAGAACGCCAAGATTAGAAATAACACTGAATGAACCGGGTTACGCGACGAGATCACCATCAGACCCGACAGGCAGGTCATAAGCGCGAACAGATAAAAAAAACCTGAAGAAATCATTTTATCTCAGCTCCCAAATCTGTCTGGCTACCGCCACTTTGCATCAGCTGCCAGATTACGGGCAATTTCTGCTTCCCACCTGTCACCATTTGCCAGCAGCTTTTCCTTATCATAGAACAGCTCTTCACGGGTCTCAGTGGCAAATTCAAAGTTCGGACCTTCAACAATCGCGTCAACCGGACACGCCTCTTGACAAAAACCGCAATAAATACATTTAGTCATATCAATGTCATAACGAGTTGTCCGTCGAGATCCGTCAAGACGGGGTTCAGCTTCAATTGTAATGGCTTGTGCCGGACAAACCGCTTCACACAACTTACAAGCAATACAGCGTTCCTCACCATTTGGGTAGCGGCGCAACACATGCTCGCCTCTGAAACGCGGCGACAAATAGCCCTTTTCATAGGGATAATTTAAGGTCACTTTTGGCTTGAAAAAATATTTCAGTGTCAGAAATAGGCCCCTAGCCAATTCCAGCAACAGAAAAGACCGTAATGCATTCACCATCGCGCTCATAACAATTTTCCTTATCTACTATATTTACCCGCCAAGAACCGGCAGGTTGTCTGTTGCTACTAAAAATCCAGCTGTCAGAACTACGTAAATCAATGAGAAAGGGAGAAAGATCTTCCATCCCAGACGCATCAACTGGTCATAACGGTAGCGCGGTGTTGTTGCCCGCACCCACAAAAAAACAAATAACACCAAACAGATTTTCAGGATAAACCAAAAAGGCCCGGGTAAAAGATTAAAAGGTGCAATGTTAACTGGTGGCAACCACCCCCCTAAAAAAAGAATAGTCGTCATTGCGCTCATCAGGATCATATTTGCATATTCTCCTAAAAAAAACAGAGCAAAGCTCATTGATGAATATTCAACAAAATAACCAGCCACTAATTCAGACTCACCTTCCGGCAAGTCAAAAGGAGCACGGTTTGTTTCAGCTAGTGTTGAAATGAAAAATACAACAAACATCGGGAAAAGCGGCAGGGCAAACCACATATCCCGCTGCGCTTCCACAATTAAGGACAAATTCAAAGAGCCAACACAAATGAGAACATTGATGATTACAAGCCCCATCGACACTTCATAAGACACCATCTGTGCGGCAGAGCGAAGTGCACCTAAAAACGCGTATTTCGAATTGCTGGCCCATCCAGCCATGATTACGCCGTAAACCCCTAATGAGCTGATCGCAAACAAATAGAGAATACCCACATTAACATCCGCTAGAACCAGTCCCTCCCCAAACGGAATTACAGCCCAGGCCACGAGAGCGAGCACAAAGGTCAGCATAGGCGCGATGATGAAAACAGTCTTATCTGCACCAGCAGGAAGAATGGTTTCTTTAGCCATCAGCTTCAGAGCATCAGCAAAAGGCTGAAATAAACCAAATGGGCCGACAACATTTGGCCCCTTTCGCAATTGCATAAAACCAATAACACGGCGTTCTGCAAGTGTCAGATAAGCAACACCGATCAAAAGCGGGATGACCACAGCCATGACCTTCGCGACCATCCAAGCTAATTCGATATACCAAATCTGTTCCATCAGTCTTTCCCCTCGCCTTGCTGTCTATTCCGCAGCCAAACTCGGCCTATGAGACTGAATGGATTGATGACATTCTGCCATCGTTTCTGATGTACGCGATATCGCGCAGGTCATATGAAATTGGTTCAAACTGGCTGAGACAGGTTCATCTGAGAGCTTGCCTGCCCGCCCGAATTTACCCCATTTTGAGGGCAGTATTTCATCCAAAGCAGCAAATGAAGATGTGGCTGCAATTAAGCTGCCACGTAGGTCAGCTGCTGTATCAAACGGCAGGGTTTTTCCAACATGTTCAGATACAGCTCTTATGATTGCCCAATCTTCTTTCGCGTCACCAGGAGGAAATGTGGCGCGGCGGGCCATCTGAACGCGGCCCTCAAAATTCACATATAAGCCATCTTTTTCGGTATACGCGGCGCCAGGCAAAATCACATCCGCAGCTGCGGCCCCTGCATCACCGTGATGGCCCTGATAAATAACAAAACTGTTGGCGAGAGCTGATGTATCAACCTCGTCCGCTCCCAGCAGCCAGACCAGCTTCATTTGACCCTTTGCCGCTGCTTTCAGAATGCCAGCCACATTCTTACCGCCCTTTCCAGGTACGAAACCTATATCAAGACCAGCAACACGCGCAGCAGCGGTATGCAAAACATTAAACCCATTCCAGCTGTCCGTAACCATGCCTGTTTTATCAGCGATTTCACGAGCAATACCTAAAATCACCTCACCATCGGCACGCCGCAATGCGCCCATCCCAAGAATTATCATGGGGCGTTTTGCTTTTTTCAGCGTCTTCGCAAATTCATGACTACCAGTGGCCAGCTGTTTAAGGACAGATATATCAGCACCTAGTTGGATTACAGGGTAAGTCAGATCTACTTCAGAGCCAATCACGGCAATTGGCGTTCTGTTATTCAAAAAATTGCGTCTAATGCGGGCATTCATCACTGCCGCCTCGATGCGCGGGTTACTGCCAACGATCAAAATTGCATCAGCATCATCTATCCCGGAAATTGTGGTGTTAAACAGATAAGATGCGCGCAGCTTGTCGCTTAGCTTTGCTCCATCCTGACGGCAGTCAATGTTTGGACTGCCCAATTTATCAAACAGGCTTTTCAGCCCAAACATGGCTTCTGCGTCAATCTGATCGCCGGCAATTGCTGCCATTTGTGTTGGTTTTGTTTTTTTAATTTTTGCTGTTACGGCCGCAAATGCTTTATCCCAGCTGACTGGGTGAAGGCGACCATCCTCGCCGCGCAGATAGGGTTTATCCAAGCGCTGACGCCGCAATCCATCAATTGCATAACGTGTTTTATCCGAAATCCATTCTTCATTGATGTCTTCATTTAGACGTGGCAAAACACGCATCACCTGACTTCCTCTTGCATCAATGCGGATATTACTGCCCATCGCATCCATTACATCAATTGATTCCACTTTGTTTAATTCCCATGGTCTGGCCACAAAAGCGTAGGGACGTGATGTAAGTGCGCCCACCGGACACAAATCAATAACGTTTGCAGATAATTCACTAGCTAGGGTCTGTTCCAAATAAGTGGTGATCTCAACATTCTCACCGCGGCCAATTGCACCCAAATTCGGCGCCCCTGCAATTTCTGTTGAAAACCGGACACAGCGCGTACAATGGATACACCGTGTCATCACAGTTTTAATCAAAGGCCCCATGTGTTTTTCACTTACAGCCCGTTTATTTTCAGAATAACGTGACGCGTCATGACCATAACCCATCGCTTGATCCTGCAAATCACATTCGCCACCCTGATCGCAAATCGGACAATCAAGAGGATGATTGACAAGCAGAAATTCCATTACCCCTTCCCGCGCTTTTTTGATGCGCTCTGACTTTGTATCAATCACCATCCCATCACCAGCAGGCATGGCACAAGACGCGATGGGCTTTGGTGCACGCTCCATATCCACCAGGCACATACGGCAATTACCCGCAATTGACAGCCGCTCATGATAACAGAAACGCGGAATTTCGGCTCCGGCTTCTTCACACGCCTGAAGGACCGTTGCCCCTTCCTCTACTTCGACCTCAACACCGTCAACGATTAGCTTTGGCATAACACAATCTCTTTATTCTGCAGCACTGACCACGGCCTGATGAGCTGCAATACGGCGCTCAATTTCAGGCCGAAAATGCTTGATCAATCCCTGTATCGGCCAGGCTGCCGCATCGCCAAGAGCGCAAATGGTATGACCTTCGACTTGCCGGGTAACCTGCTCAAGAGTTTCGATTTCATAGATTTCCGCTTCACCGCGCACAAGTCGATCCATCATTCGCCACATCCAGCCTGTACCTTCACGGCAAGGTGTGCATTGTCCACAACTTTCATGCTTATAAAAATAAGACAAACGAGCAATAGCCCTCACAATATCTGTGCTTTTATCCATCACTATAATACCAGCTGTGCCCAATCCGGTCCCTGCTGCACGAAGCGCATCAAAATCCATAGTCATAGTCTCGCAGACGTCTTTTGGCATCAGCGGTGTGGAAGACCCGCCAGGAATAATCGCCAGAAGATTTTTCCATCCCCCACGCACACCGCCAGCATGTTTTTCTATTAACTCTTTTAACGGGATGCCCATTTCTTCTTCCACGTTACAGGGCTTATTAACATGACCAGAAATGCAAAACAGCTTTGTGCCAGTGTTGTTTTCCTTACCTAAACCAGCAAACCAGGCTCCACCTCTTCGCAATATTGTCGGTGCGACTGCAATCGATTCAACGTTATTTACTGTGGTTGGACAGCCATAAAGACCTACGCCAGCTGGAAAAGGTGGCTTTAAACGAGGTTGGCCCTTCTTGCCCTCAAGCGATTCAAGCAATGCTGTCTCTTCGCCACAGATATAAGCACCCGCACCACGATGAAGGTAAACATCAAACGCCCAACTAGATCCGGCAGCGTTTGCACCTAACAGCCCGGCATTATATGCCTCATCAATGGCTGACTGCAAAACCCTATACTCATTATAAAATTCGCCGCGAACATAGATATAGGCCGCATTGGCGCGCATTGCAAAACCTGCAACAACACAGCCCTCGATTAGCTTATGTGGTTCATGCCGGATAATATCTCTGTCTTTGCATGTTCCTGGCTCAGATTCATCAGCATTGACAACCAGATAATGCGGGCGCGCACCAACTTCCTTTGGCATAAATGACCACTTCAGACCAGTTGGAAACCCTGCACCACCCCTGCCCCGCAGGCCAGAGGCTTTCATTTCCTCAACAATCGCATCATGGCCGCGGGCAAGTATAGCTGCTGTGTTATCCCAATCACCACGTTCCCTTGCGCCGGCAAGACCAGCATCACCCCAGCCATACAAGTTCGTGAAAATTCTATCCTTATCTGCCAGCATCACCTACTCCGAATCACCTTCTTTTTCACAACTTTAAGTGTTGTTGCCCCATCTTCTGATTCTGATCCCTGACGGCCGATCACAGAGCCAAATTCTGGCTGGTTGTCATCAGCTAATTCATTCAACAGTCTAGCTGTTGCCTGATAATCCATGTCCTCATAGAAATCATCATTAACCTGCAAAATAGGCGCGTTTACACATGCTCCTAGACATTCCACTTCCAATAACGAGAATTTGCCACATGCTGACATTTCGCCAGAAACAATGTTCAGCTTATCCTTGATACAGCGACTAATGTCATCAGATCCCCGCAACATACACGGTGTTGTACCGCAAACCTGAAGATACCATTTACCCACCGGCTTTAGGTTAAACATCGTATAAAAGCTTGCAACCTCCAGAACGCGCATCACCGGCAGTTCCAGCCGCTCTGCAACTGCTTCAATAGCTTTCATCGGAATCCAGTTATCATTCTGTTTTTGCACAATATATAACAGAGATTTTACAGCACTGGCTTGCCGGCCAGCAGGATATTTTGCAATCTGCTGCTTTATTTCTGCTTCACTTTCAGTTGTAAAACTGAAGGTTTCAGGCTGATTTTCGGCAATAAGGGTTGAAATACTCATCTGTCAATTTCACCAAATACAACATCCAATGAGCCAATAATCGCGACTGAATCCGCTAGCATATGCCCTCGCGACATGTAATCGACAGCAGCCATGAAATAATATCCTGGAGCACGCAGACGTGCCCTATAAGGCTTATTTGTACCATCTGCAACTAGATAGACACCGAATTCACCCTTTGGAGCCTCAACAGCTGTGTAACTGTCTCCTTCAGGAAGGTGAAATCCTTCTGTGTAAAGCTTGAAATGATGGATAAGGGCTTCCATAGATTGCTTCATCTCGCCCCGGCGCGGAGGAGTCACCTTGTTATTTTCAGCCAGAACCGGCCCGTCAGGCATTGTTTCAATAACTTGTCTGATAATGCGCAGTGACTGTTTCATCTCTTCAATTCGCACTAAATACCGGGCGTAACAGTCTCCTGTTGTGCCAACAGGAACATCAAAATCCATCTCTGCATAGCTGTCATAAGGCTGGGCTTTACGCAAATCCCACGCATGTCCAGTTGCCCGCAACACAGGGCCAGTTATGCCCAGGTCAAGCGCTTCTTCAAATGACAACACGCCAATATCAACAGTACGCTGTTTAAAAATACGATTATTTGTCAATAATGACTCAAGGTCAGTAATAAATTCAGGAAACTTATCTGCCCAGGCAAGTATATCATCTGTCAGTCCATTAGGAAGATCCTGATGAACACCACCAGGGCGAAAATAAGCGGCATGCAAGCGTGCGCCGGATGCCCGCTCGTAAAATTCCATCAGCGCTTCACGTTCTTCAAACCCCCACAAAAGGGGAGTCATTGCTCCCACATCAATGGCAAATGTGGTCAGATTTAAAACGTGATTCAGTATGCGACCAATCTCGCAATACAGGACTCTGATATGCTGAGCACGTTTCGGCACCTCAATCATAAGAGCCTTTTCAATTGCAAGCGCCCATGCATGTTCCTGATTCATCGGCGAGACGTAATCAAGCCGGTCAAAATAAGGCAAGGCCTGAAGATAGGTTTTATTTTCAATTAGCTTTTCTGTGCCTCGATGCAAAAGCCCTACATGCGGGTCTGCGCGGTCTATAATTTCTCCATCCATTTCAAGAACTAGGCGAAGCACTCCATGCGCTGCAGGGTGCTGCGGACCGAAATTCAGGGTTAATGGCCGAATCTGCATCTCACCCATTTATTAGCTCTCACTTTCCATCTTATCAGCTGCTGTTTTATTTGCTGCATTTATCTCCATACCTTCTAATTGCACACCTTCCCAAGGGCTGAGAAAATCAAAATCGCGATATTCCTGTGTCAGCTTTACAGGCTCATAAACGACGCGGCGTTCAGTATCATTGTAGCGCACCTCAGCATATCCAGTCAGAGGAAAATCTTTACGCAACGGATGACCTTCAAAACCATAATCGGTGAGCAGGCGTCGTAAATCAGTATGCCCTGAAAAGAAAATCCCAAACATATCCCAAACTTCTCGCTCTGCCCAGTTAGCCGAGGCAAAAACATCAATGGCTGATGGCACAACATCGCCATCTGCAATAGATGTGACAATGCGCAGGCGAGCATTCAAGTCAAGAGATAGCATCTGGTAAATTATTTCGAAGCGAGCAACCTTCTCTGGAAAATCGACAGCCGTCAAATCACTTAATTGTTTGAACTGAAGGACCGGATCGTCACGAACTGTTTTCAGCACATAAAGTAATTCATCAACTTTACAGCGCAAACGTATTTCCCCGCCTGAAGCGTCCAGTTGCACGCCCTCACCGAACAGAGAAGATAACCGGTCAACTATCACTACGCGCTGCTTTTCGAAATCTGACATTTCGTTGCCTTCTGGCACAATCTCATGTGTTGTGGAAGAACCCGTCATTTTTGTCCTGTCGTCATAATTCACTGAGGCTTTGTGGTAGTCAGCCTTTGATTGCTAAATCGCCTAACACCTCACGTCCGGGCAATCGTTCCTGTCCGTTTAATTTTTTTCTGCAACTGTAGCAATCCATAAACCAGAGCTTCTGCCGTGGGAGGACAGCCAGGAACGTAAACGTCAACCGGAACAATCCGGTCACAGCCCCGTACCACGGCATAAGAATAATGATAATAACCACCGCCATTCGCACATGAACCCATTGACAGCACCCAACGTGGCTCTGGCATCTGGTCGTACACGCGGCGCAATGCAGGCGCCATTTTATTGGTCAATGTACCAGCGACGATCATAACGTCTGATTGACGTGGACTCGGCCTGAAAAGCATACCGTATCGGTCGAGGTCGTAACGGCTGGCTGCAGAATGGATCATTTCAACGGCACAGCAAGCTAAGCCAAAAGTCATTGGCCACAAAGAGCCGGACCGCGCCCAGTTAAAAAGCTTGTCAGCCTTGGCAATGACAAAACCACGATTTGTTATCTCATCAGTAACGGCATTCAAAAGAGCGTCTTGATCTGCTCCTGGTGGAATTGGCTTTTCTAATGTCGGACCATTAAACCCATTAGGTAGCAGTGGCTTTTCGCTTATTCCCATTCTAAAGCTCCTTTTTTCCACTCATAAACAAAGCCAATAGTAAGAACAGAAAGAAACACCATCATTGACCAAAATCCATACATGCCTATGTCCCCAAGTGCGACAGCCCAGGGAAATAGAAAAGCAATTTCAAGGTCAAAAATTATAAACAGTATAGCCACTAAATAGAAGCGAACATCAAAAGGTTTACGTGAGTCATCAAACGCATCAAAACCGCACTCATATGCCGTCAATTTTTCAATATCAGGCTTTTGCGAACCTACCACAAATGCGCCAATAACAAACGCAGCAGACAACCCGGTTGCGATAGCCATGAAGACAGCAATTGGCAGATATTCGCTTAAGTAAAATTCCATTATTTTGTTCCCGCGCTGAAAAGACCGGTATTAAACGACCTGTGATTCGCTTGCTTAAGCCAACCGGCCCAAAATTGCAAGTCGCAAAGGGCCGGTTTTCCTCACTTCAGAATGGTTTTTCACGCAAAGTCCAGGTAAAGACTTTTAAGACTGAACAACCCTCATAAATCTGTCTTTTATCACAACCGGATCCATGTCAATGACTGGCACTTTAATATTGCCTGATTCACACTTACAAATGATGATTGTCATCTGGTCGCTTTCAAGAGCTGCTTTAACAGTGTCAAATGCATCTTCAGCCTGACATTCAACGACTTGGTCACAACCACAAGCACGCGCTACATCTTTCAGTGATGTTTTCATACCTGAATAAGTTGGCTGGTCACCTGTTGAGCCGTAACTTCCATTATCAATGATCAGCAGAATAAAATTTGAGGCTGCATTGTTGGCGATGGTCGGCAACGTTCCAAAGTTCATCAGAACCGAGCCGTCACCGTCAAGGGCAATGACTTTTTTATCCTGTGCTAAAGCCAAGCCCAAACCAATCGAGGACGCCAATCCCATTGTGCCAAGCATGTAAAAATTGCTGGGTTGGTCATCCAGCAGATGCATTTCCTGACTGGGCAGGCCAATATTTGTGACCAGAAGCTGATTTGAAATTAGTGGAATCAGTGTTTTAAGAACATCACTTCTAATCATTTTCTCAGGCCCCCTTCCAAAACGTTGCATCCATCAAAATAGCAACCGGTTTATTTGACATGAAACAATAAGATAGAATAGCTGACAGCTCATCAGCATCTTCAGTTTTGTGAAAATGATAAGTTGGAATATTTAACTGATCCAAAAGTGCTTTAGTATGCACAGCCATTTCAACCTGACAAGCCACAGGCTCACCTACCTCGCCGCGATAACTGATCAGCATAGGCAGCGGCATTCGGTAAAACTGAATTAGGGTAGCCAGCGCATTAATTGTCACTCCAATAGCTGTGTTCTGCATAATAATAGCAGGACGTTTCCCCCCTAGATAGGCGCCGGCGCATAAACCCATACCTTCGTCCTCACGATTTGCTGGTATATGATATATATTCGGCGCTTCGTCTATTTTTTCTATTACGCCTGCAAGTTGCTTGCAAGGCACAGTGGTGACGAAACCAACCTCATTTTTGGCAAGCGCATCCATTATGACGTCATTGACCGACATCTGTTGTCTCCTTACTTCTCCTTAAAACCGCCGCTTAAAGGGCATTAGCTAATGAGTGTCACCGCTAATGACGGCACTTTTCGCGTCATCATACAG
>PBLM01000045.1 GCA_002721775.1 Rhodospirillaceae bacterium
TTTTTCCATCAGAATTTACTACCCATCGGAAAGGATGTTTTGACTGGCTATTGACAAGTTTCGTAGTAAAATTAGGTGGCTCAGGCCTTTGCATGCTATGCCAAGGATTTAAATTTGGCATAGCTTAAAGACCCTCATTTTCAAGTTGATGCATTTCTTCATCATAATCCTCAGATGCTTCGAAAAGTTCCAGCTGCTGATAAACTTTATTTGTTTGATAGGTAGTTGGAACACTGACCAAAGACGCTCTATTATCAGGAAAATGCATTACAAAAGACACAACACCAGAATTTAAATGTTCAGGCAGCTGGATATCTTTGTCTTTTACTCTTGGCTTAATAAAGTAAATTACAAGGGTCGGCTGAAAACTTTTATGCCCCTTCATATCAGGATTCATAACCGCTTCTATCTTAGATGACATGTTCTCATAATCATGAGCTGATAAACCCGCCTTAGCGTCATCTCCTGAACCTACTTTTCGGTTGTTGCTTATTTTATAGAATTTTTCCTGCTCATCAAAACCTCCCGTTCGATGCCTCAAAAATAATTTTTCGTTGTTAAAAATCTCAGTTGAAAACACTTGTTCATCTCCTGAAGTTTCTTCAACAGATACAACATTGTTAAGATGGATGTTCCAGTTCTCAAGCTCATTACGTTTTTTGATTATGAAGTCACAAACAAAACTTCTATCGTTACCAATTTTGGATAGCCCTACACAACGAACAGGCAATAAGAATTCATCGATAAATTCTAGAACCTTATCAACTTTCACGTCTGCCCATATTCTAGTTTTGGGATTAATCGCAAATTCTTCGCTTCTTGATGGCTCTCCAAGTGAACATAAGAACGTTTTTGTTAATTTGATATTTCGAGCATTAGTTTTAGGGTTCTGGAAGATAGTATGTCCTTCGAGTGTTTTTCCACCATAACCAATATTAATTATCTGAGTTTTGGACGTCCTCATTTTATTTGCTGCTGTAATTCTCAAAGCATGAGGACTTTGTCGGACTTTAAGCCCAAATTCTTTAGGCGTTAATTCAGCACTTTTCATAAATTTGATTTCGTCCCGAAGCTCGTCAATAGCTTCACTAGTTGCTTGATAATGGTCTATAGACTCTTCATTCAAGTAAAGCCGGCATAAGTCCTCATAGTTTGGCCTGTAACCAAACCATCGTCCCATTTGCATTAACGTGTCGTAAGCGGCGGCATTTCGTAGGATATAAGTATTACACAGCCCCTCCAGGGTTAAGCCTCGGGATAGAGCTAGGCCTCCAATAGCGATTACATTCTTTCCAGTATCCGCAAATTCATCGTAGTTTAACTGGGTGCCCCCAGAGTTGATGGTTTGAACCTCAATCTCAAAACTAAAAAGTTTTTCTTTAACCTTATTCCAACTTGGATAGTTAAATGTGGAGTTTTGGACTTTTTCACAAAACTCCGATGAGTATTCTTCACGGAATTCGTGAATTACACTTTTTGAGCTTGGTTTGGTTGCGAGAGCGTTAATCCGGATATCATTTTTAAGCTCTTCAACTAATTCATATATGAGTCCATGAACTCTATTCTGCACAGAATTAAAACGAGACACATTAACCATCATTGTACAGTGCTTTGCCCCATCGTTGCGACATATTCTAATTGTTTTAGCAAGGATGAAATGGATAATTGCAACCCTTAATGAAGGTGGCAATTCATCGATGGGATGTCCGTTTTTATGCTTTAAAGGTAATATGTCCTCATAGTCATTAATAGAGACAACCATTCTTTCAAAAAACTTAGCATTGGGAGAAAAAATTTTATTTGCACCCATATAGTTACTCGGAGCTTCAAGGGTTCTTATGTAATTCGCAGGAAATAAATCATCCTCTGCCATACTGTCATCACTGTCCGGGTCGATGAAAATGTTTGCAAAAGGAGTGGCTGTATAACCAACATAAGACGAGCGAGTGAACTTTTTTAAAATGTTTCTTATACCAGAATTTGTCCTGGTGATTTCTTCGGAGTCTTTTCGGGTATTGATTGACGCATTATCTGCTTCATCATCAATCAAAAGAACCGAATTATTAATTTTTCCTTCCTCTTGATAACTCAAAAAATATTTAAGAAGATTTTCAAGTGTATGAACGTTTTTTTTGCAAACAAAAATAATTGGCTCTTTAAAGTTTCCTAATTGAAAACCCGTAGCCGCTTGAAGAGCGGAAGCACTAAAATCGCCTTCTAAGTAAGTTCCTGCATTTGGAAAACGTTTTGTTTGGTCATTCTCAGGAAGGCCAACTCCAATACGTTTATTCATAAGCGCTTGATGCCCGCTTGCCTGTTTTCCGATAAAAGCCTCATTTATCCGCTCTTGCGTTTGTCTTCTTAGTGAATTTGTTATTCCAGTGAGCAACACAATGATTTGATAACCCGCATCAGCAGCTTTGCATATTACTGCAGAATAATTTTGTGTTTTACCGGATTGAACGTGGCCTATGACCATACCGCGACGACTCCAAACACCCTCTTTATTTGGATTGCCCACTAGGTCAACGATGTCGTCTGTCTCGGAATCAAGCCTAGCAACTATTTCGAGAGGTAATTGCCCCGAGCTTTTGAGAAGGGAAGAAAAACGGTTCCAATAGTGTAAATCATTATTGCCAGCCTTGAATTCTAACCACCAAGGTTCGTGAGTTTCATCATTTATCGTATTTCCATAATCCTGGGTGACTGTTAATTGTTCTTTTAACTCGCCTATTGCTCTTTCCACATACACACCCAATTCATCCTCAGATAGACCTAGATGTGGACCAACCATAGACTGCCATTGTTTCGCCCGTTCATCAATAACCCCTTCTTGAAATGGAGGTTCTGATAAAAGATGTATGTGACCACGGATTTGTAGAAATATATCTTCATAATTTTGCATTAGTTGTTAATCACTCCTTCAGGCAGTCTAATAGATTGAATGCAATCTAAAACGTGTTCTGGAAAATCAGAAAAGGGTTGAACAGAATTAAAATATTCAATTATTTCCTGCTTCGATTTTCCAGATTTTAAATACTCAATTGATTGAGTTTTTATCCAGTCTATCAACTCAGAGGGCAACTCAACGTATCCCTGAAATATTTCTTTTGTTACGTCATCTTCACTTACAGCTAAATGAATATCATGAACCGGCAAACACTTTTCGATTAGCTCAATTATCTGCTCAAAGCTCTTCTTGTCTTCCCCGTTTAATTTGAAAGCAAAACCTTCAATCAAAGGATGTTTCTGTGAAATTTTATATTCATCTTTGTCTGCCCTTGATTTTCGCTCCCAAATTGGACCAGCAGTTTTTAATTCTTGATTTGCCTTATGAGTAAAAACTTTTTTTGAACGCTTGACTACACTCTGCTTAACCCATTGGGACAATCTTTTTTTCAAGGCCCCTGGGAGCTGCGCTCCTGATTTATCTACCGTGATTTTCCATTGGTCATCTAGTGCATTCGGGATATCAACCATCACCCTTGATAATTTATACAGCTCACTGTGAGGCACGAGCTTAAACCAAGTACCTCTGATTATAAGGCGACGTTTCCGATAAATGTAAAAACCAGAATTTTTTACTATTCCTTCTTTCCCTCCAATTTTTAATTTCTCAGTACCGGTCAATTTAGAAAAGTAGGGAAGAGTAAATTGGGTAAATTTAATTTCCTTTCCAGCTAATATTTCTTTGTGTGATTTTGGTTTCTGAGTTGCTTTGTTTGTTCGAAAATATGGGTCATGACTAATGATTTTACTTCCATTTAAGGTCAGTTTAATCTTTTCATTTGGCACCTCATCGTCAAGATAACGGTGAAACACTAACCCCAATTCATCTTTCGCAGCGTTAACGGTATCGTTAAAATCTGCCTCTATCGAGTCTTCCTCAGAGCCCGTTTTCAATCTTGTTAAATTTTTCCAGATAACCTCTGTTCCTGGTTGAGTTTTAATTGAAGTTTCAGATAAACTAGTCACCTCTTCAAATCCTTCAAAGAGTGTCATTTCAAAGTTATCGCAATTATTTAGGTCCCATAGCGCGCCGTTAAATTCCCCATTTTGACTGTGTGTTAATACAGTCAATTTATCTGCTTGAGAAAAAGAGGCTGTTTTTAAACCAAGACCAAAACGCCCTAAATCATCTTCTTTGCGTTCATCTCTGGGATTTTGGCTTCCAAGCCTCATAGCTCTAATGAGCTCTGCTTGGGTTATTCCTTTTCCATCATCGACAATTCTAATCTCATCTTTTTCAAACTCAGCGATAATTTCAATATTTCGAGCGCCTGCAGTTATACTATTATCGATTAGGTCTGCTAAAGCCGACGCTAAATCATAGTTTCCAAAACTACGAGCAGTCTCCATAAAGTCTTCAGCAACTGGTATGTTTTGAATTACCTTCGGCATATTTCTCTCAACTCAAAAACAAGAAAAATTATGCCGTTATTGAGCTTCAACCGCAAGCTTTCCAACAAGTTTTTGCAACTGAGTATCGCTCAATGCATCCATAAGTATTCGCCCTCCCTCAACATCGAGAAGATGGAACCATTTCTTATATTGACCTCTATGGTTTTTTCTTTGAAAAAACTCTTCGTTGTTATCATCAATAAGAATTTTCTTTGCGCAACACATTACATAATTCAAAGTACGTGCGCTGCGCATTATAGTTGGATGACCTATAAGTTGTTCTCTGAAATCTGTTTGATGTAACAAAACTTTCAATGCAGTTTTGAATTCTAGGTCTTCTACTTTTGAAGCGATATATGCCGATATCCAGAGCCGAGAAAGAGCGTTATCTCTATCAATTCCTCGCAACTCATTATTCACATGGAAATGAGTTAAAATGGACTTTACGTCTACATCATCAGAATTTACTAGAGGATAGCGGGCTCTTGCGTATTTTAGACCGTGGGTATGTGTCAGGTAAGACCACAATCGCGCTTCCCTAGCAAGACGTGGAGAAATTTTCAGATTTTCCCAAATCAATATTGAGTTTTCATAATCATCTGATGCCTTGTTTGAATTTTTGAGCTCATTTAAGAAACTCAAATCCATGCTTGAATTTATTATGAGCAGCGGCTCAGAACCTAAAACCTCAGAAAACTCACCTCGTCTATAAATTTCTAGATTGTTTTTGATATCGCGCTCAAGCATCTGCAAACTGGAGAGCGAGCGAAACATTTCAAGCGCCATCTACTATTGTCCCCCTGAAAAAAGCAGATTCTGTCTTGAAAGAGGCAAACCTAAATATATTTGAGCCAATCTAAATGCATTTAAACTTGAGTCAAAAACGGAATGTCCGGCTTCTTCCAAACCTTGGTGAATAAGTGCAGACCATGGATATGCCTCAACTTGCTCCTCTAACTCCTCATCGCGCATGGAAGAAATCATTTCAGCGACTATTGGCACGAGAAAAGTATTTTCTATCATCGGGTCAGCGTTGGAAGGAGCAGATTTTATTGAAGAAAGCTGCTCTGGCGATACGTATACGGATGGAAACTCACTTAAAACGTCAAACCACCATTCACCTGTTCTAAGACTTTCATCTGTATTGAACGAAATTAGGCTTTTGCTATCTCTTAATTTTTCTGCATGTATATTTTTTTCTAACGGTACACCTTGAGCGAACACCATCCCTATTGAAAACTTATGGGGTCCACTGCCAAAAAAAGGGTTAATAAATTCAGACCTAAAATCATCAATGGCTTTACGAGCAACTATGTAGCTTTCAAATACCACTCTGCCTTTTAGGACTTCCTTATCACACTTGAATTCAGCTTTATTTTCATTCGAGTAATAAATTTCGCGAAAAAAAGTGTCTCGACAATCAATTATTAGTGCAAATGCTGCAAGTTTTTTGTCAATGAGGTCCTGTATTTCCGGCACACTTAATGAGAAACGACATTTAACAATAACTTCATTATCCCCCGCCCTAACATTTTGAGGGACAACAGTTGGCTGAAACGCTCCGTTGATATAGTCGTCTGACCCCTCACGCAAAACTGGATAACCAAAACTCTTTTGATAGCTGAACTGCATAGGATTAAGAGCTCGATGCTAAAAGAACTAATGCGCCAGAAAAGGGCTCAGACAGAGAAACTTCTATTGAGTTTATTTCTCCAGTTGTGGTTTGTAAAACCAGGCCACCGTCATCAAGGACAGTTCCTTTTGTAGCATCCTTAATCCTAAGCATTGTTTTTAAATCAGACCCTTGCTGTGCTGCCAATAATTTCAAGTTTCCTGTTCTTGCTGCCGAAAATTCCACTTTGAATGTATCTTCTGACAGGTACTTCATTTTTACATGATTTAAATCAACAGGGGACGATTTAAATTTAGACAAATTACTCTCTGAAATTTCTGAGCCTAAGTCTTCTGGTTTAGATTTGCCGCTTCCTGTTTCATTTTCACTGCCTTCATTGTCATTAGTGTTCAGCTTTTCAGTGTCTATATCCGTTCCACCTAATCGATGGGACCATGAACCAGATAGAATTGCAGAAGTTGGACGGGATTGAACGGACGTTCTTTTGCTGGAGAAAACATAACCTCCGGTTGGGTCTGTGGCGTCTGAAATTTGTTCTCCACCTCCATCAATATTGAAAAACTTGTCAAAGACAGAGTGAAATTCTGTATCTGCCACATCAATCTTTAGATGGCGTTCAAGAAGCTCGAGGACGCGACGCCTTAAATTAGACAGGCCATTCTCTGCTTTTTTCCTTTCATTCTCTGAATCAATCCAGCTTGTGTTGAGTCCATCATGAGCTGGTGGCTCCATTGATTTTATTAAAGCTCTGGACGATTGACTAGCAGGTTCAATCAACATGTCAAACCCCACAAATGATGCACCAAATTTTCTTTTTAATCTCGGAATTTCACTTGTTATGAACATATCGTCCCTCAAAAGGCCAATGTTCTGCATATTATCTTCGCGTTCCCTAATGTAAAAATTAAAGAAACCTAGGTTGGTTACCTCGCCCTCTTCCTTATGTTCCGGCGAAACATATGTTGGGAAATACCCTTGAGCGCGTTCAAAATCGCCTCTAGGAATATCGCTCTGTGCTTCCACAAGTTTCAATATTCGTTCGTCTTCAAAGATATCCTCAATGGTTTCAGAACTAATTTCTAGGCCCTGTATATTCACAATTAGCGCACCCTTTTGAATAGCTACGAAAAAATTCATAGCCACTGATGCAGATAATAATTCTTTCCAATTCTCAAAATTTTTAAAGCCAAGAATTATTATGTTTGTCCCAGGCTCTTCCCGCCTTAACCAATCAGGAAAGCGCTTATCAAATACCACAGGCTCAAAGTTAGCGCCCCAATAGCCCACATTGTTGTGAATTTCTTTTTCATTCTTACCATAATGAGAGGATAAAGTAGCACGTCCCATTACAAAATTTTCATTCTGCCAATTAGTACTTAAAAATATTGTATGCAAAGAGGAGCATAAAATCGGCGCAGCTTTTCCTTGCCCGTGAGAGCCACGGGCGCCATCAAAAGATTTACCACCCTGCCCTTTTGCTTTCATATATTTGTAAAGTGGTTTTCCAGGCAGGCATGGACCTTCCATTCCTAAAGTGCCAGTTTCAGAAATTTTTAATATTTCAATTTTATTTTGCTTAAGCACATCTTCTGCTTGATGCAAATTTTCAAGTTTTTCAGGCAAAACAAATGTATCACTTGATTTAATGCATTTATCCAAAGACCTCTTCAATTGTTTAATATCAGGCACACTTCTTTTTGGCACAGACTGTATTTCAAAAGATACAGTTACGGCTGAAGCGTCATCGCTTCTTGGAGCGTCAAGACTATTTTGAATAACCTCACGAGCAAGGTTGTTCAGAGGGTTTCCCCTAAAATTCTTGATGGCTGCATCTTCCCAACCTTCCGAAGAGCCATCTCTGTTTAAATCAAACAGCCAATCGGTTTTCATCAAGATTCTCGCTTAAATAATTATAAATTAATTTTGCTAAAAGCTCTGAAACACGCGGCGATACTGAGTTTCCAATCATCTGATAAATTTTACCTTTCGCCATTTCAGATGCGGGTGGTAATTTAAAAGTTTCGGGGAAACCCTGTAATTTCAAACACTCTGACTCAGTAAGCTTTCTTAAACCTTTTGCATCTAACAAAAATGGCACATTATGACCGCCTGCCCCCATATTGGCGGTTAGAGTCGGACAAAAGCCATATTCTACAGGTCGAACATAGGTTTTGCGCAGTTGACTAAGTGAATAATTGGGTTTTTTAGATAAATCTTCATTTAATTTTGAGCCAAACCTATTATCCTTATCGAGGTAATAATAATCCTCTTTAACTTCTTCAAGCTCAATAAAATTTTGGATATCTTCTTTCTCGACTACATCAAAATTGTAATCAAATGGATTATCTAAAAAATAGTCCTGTGATGTGGCTACAATAAATAACCGCTCGCGTCTTTGAGGAAGACCACAATGTTTATTCGCATCAACCAACAAGCAATTTCGTTTGCTTACCCAATACCCGCATAACTGCAGTTCAGTCAGAATTGTTTCAATCCATTCGCCATCGTCACCAATGAGCAAATTTGGAGCATTTTCCAGGAGCAGCATTTTTGGCTTTTTTTCACCAAATTCTTCAATCAATCTTATAATCTGATGAAAAAGCTTGCCCCGCTCATCTTCAAACCCGAGCCGATTTCCCGCTGCGGAAAAACTTTGACAAGGAAACCCGCCGTGCAACACATCTACCGGCGCAAGGTTATTACCCTCAACTGATAATTCTCTTATATCACCTGCGATTATATTGGAGTTAGGGAAGTTATCTTTATATACCCTGACGCAATCTAAGTTGAATTCATTGGCCCATGCGGTGTTGAACCCAGCCCTTTCCATGCCCATGCACAGCCCTCCAATGCCAGCAAACAACGATGCGCAATTGAACATGGTGTTTTCTACCTTTCATATTAGTCGAGATATTTGTGTGTATATTTATGTTATTACAATGTGGCACTAATACACAATCTGTAGATAGCAAAAAATTACAAATAACAAGATGCAGCTTAAACATGCGTGCATTCTCTGGTTTAAGCTAGAGGCTTTATTTAAACGTCAAGCGAAAAGACACTATTTTTATGATATCCGGCTTTATTAGTTAAGAAATATTGCGGTTACTTTATTAAAGCGGGTACTGGTAACGTTAAAAGCCAAAAAACTCCTCAAAGAAGAAGGTTAGGTTACTGGGACTCGATAATGTCAATAATTTCCCTGAGAACATTTGTACCCACATGTGATAAAGGTTTGTATCCCTTAACCCATGCTTCTCCTCTATGCTGATATACGGAGGAAATATTTTGAAACCGCTTCTCAATTGAACCTTTGCTTCTGTTTTTCAATGAACCGGCAATCAAGCCACGGATAATTTCGGCTTTAACAAATTTTTTACCTGATATCTCCAAATCTCGCATTTGATTGTATGCCTTGACAGCTTCTTTAAGCTCATCTGGAGACCATTTTTGAAACGACATGGCATGCTCCTAAAAAAATGATACAGAAGTTCTACTGCACCTGTAACAATTTAAGCTTATACTTGGAAGTCTTACAAATGTTAGACGAATTTGAATTTGAAAGAAGAAGGAAAAATTGCTTATAAATACACTGAAAATGTGTCCACACCTGAAACAGATACCGCCCAGCAACATCATTTGAATTTTGATGATGCTCTCAGTTTATGGTGTTGAATAGACAATTCGAGTTGAGCAATGAAGATAATCTCGAAAATTCCCGCTATGTCGGACAATGAATTATCTAAGCTATTCACAAACGCGCTTGAACTTATCCATAACAAAAAAATGGTGAAAGACGCTCAAGAAGTACTGAAAGCAATCCAAGCCGAGTGGTCAAAACGGTTAGATGCTTACAATGACGGCAAATATAAAGCCGAGACCCCCGAAAAAGGAGTGCTCAAAACTCTCGGATACAGGGTAGGTAATGATGGTGTTGGTATAGAAAAACGAAGAATACTTATCGACTATCTGCTCAACCAACAATTACCACCCGTGGGCTCACCTGCACATATGGCGGAATGGGGAGAGCCAAGCTCAAAACAGCGTTACCGAAAAGCACACAGAGTAATTCAAGTGTTAAAGTCTACTGCTTCAACCTTGGGATACATGGATAAAGCTGAAAGAGAATGGGAGGAAGATTTGGCATATATGGAGAAGACTTGGGGTCATTTAAAATAAGTGCGCGTCATGGAACGTTATAAGACCTTACAAACCCAGGCTCGTAATCAATCTTAAAATAGTCATAGAAAAGCTCATCTATACTGGACCAGTGTCGCGTAATGATTTCCTTTTCACCTTCCCCAGAAAGCAATTTTTCTAAATGCTCAATACTTGTCGGTTTCACACCATCAATTGTAAGCACCACTTCCCCTTTTCCAAATCCAATTCTCTGGGCATATGAACCCTTTCTGACAGAATGGAACATATAATGTTTTTCTTGGACAAACCTCTCTGGATAAATGTCCTCTGCTATAAGTCCCCCATCAACCATAAGATACTGTCGCTCAGTTATTTTGGATTTAGGGCTAAACTCTACAGTTCCTTTTATTTTGGTCTCACCCCTTTTAAAGGTAAATTCTGCGTTGCCACTTTTTCCTCTAAGTTCAGTTGCTAGCTCTGTTGGTGAGGAAATCTCAATACCATTAACCGCAATTACCTCATCTCCAATTTGAATGCCTTCCGACAATTTCCCTAATCTATTTCCTGCTACAATCAGATAATTTTCAGCAACATTATCGGATGCAAAACTTAGCGGCAAAAGTGGTGGTGAAGGGTTAAAATTATTCTTCAATAATTCTAAAGATTTACAAACTGGAGCCATTGGCACAGCAAAATTGAGCCCCTCGCTATCTTTTAGACTCATAGCGTTTATCCCAATGATTAAACCAGTATCTAGACTTATTAAGGGGCCTCCAGAGTTTCCTGGATTAATAGCAGCATCAGTTTGCACCCAGTCATGTCCTTCATAAAACCGGACTTTGGACACAATCCCCCTACTCGCAGAAAAATAAAGCGAATGCGGGTGCCCGAATGCTGCCACCTCTAAACCGTTTAATCTTCGAGTTTTGCAGTCCAATTGAGCTACTAATGCACTATCAGGGATGTCCTTAACGGTAAGAATGGAAAAATCAAGTTCTGGGTCGACATAGACAATTTCAGCTTCTTGAAAATCATTATCCTTGAATAGAACTTCCACAGTGCCTGTACCTCGCCCAGACACATGTGCATTGGTAATAATCCAGCCACGGTCTTTATCGACCAAAAACCCGGCACCATTCGATACACCTGCTTCATCCTCAAAAAATGGATAGCTGATGGAAGTCTTTATTCGAACTGCATATTTTGATGCATCTTCAAGAATGCTTGCGGTTGCGCTTGCTAAACTACCTAGCAAAAACAACAGAACCAGTGAAAATATTTTCAATTGTTGCACCTTATTTAATTATCGGAATAGTCATTATAAAATAGATTTAAAAGCGTAACTTAGGCTCGAAGCTCATAAAGCTTAATTGCGGTTTTTTGAAGTTCGTCTTTCCACATTAAATTATCCAAGAAATGTTTTGGTATTCTTTTATAGCCGTAACTTGCTCCTGCTATCATTCCTGCGACAGCTCCAACAGTGTCACTGTCATATCCTCGATTTACCGCGCGAATAATACAATCACTGAAGTTGTTTGTTGTGCAGTATGCCCACATAGCAGCTTGATAAGTCTCAACAATATAGCCCCCTGACATAACCTGTTCTCTGGGGATATCCAGTGGGTGTCTATAGCGTCTATATCTTTGCAATGAGGCACCATGCCAAAGTTCATGGGCAAGAATTCTACTATAATTTAAGCACTTGGCACTGCCATGGGTCAAAATGCTTTGAGCAACAGCGAGCTCCATAGCTCGCTCTGGTGTAGCAGAAACCATTACCACTGGAGCTAAGCGCATCAAACCGCCATTTCCACTTTCCTCGTCATCGCCCGTTCCTTGATACGGTACTTCTTTGTTTTTCAAATATCTATTCAATGCTTTTTGTGTTGTATGGCCTATGTCAAAGCACTTTTCTCGGGGCGAATATTTTCCATTCAGATACCATTCACAAAAGTTATCCATCACTGAATTAGGATTAAATTCACCTTTATTTTCAATAAGCGACTTAGCTAACGCCAAAGCCATTGACGTATCATCTGTCCATTCACCCACAGCTACGCCATGCGCACCACCAGATGCATATTTTGTGATATAATCTTCTGGTTCCCTGGACTTTGTGAACTCAAGGGGCGCCCCCAATGCGTCCCCTATGGCCAGCCCCATAAACATCCCGATAGCTGTATCTAAAGTTATCATTCTTACTTCACCGTTATGATATTAAGTTTTCATAAAACACTATAGCTTAGTTTAAAATCACCTCTGACTTTGCATGCTGGGCAAGTTTTCGTTTTCCATTCTTGTTCTAAATCAGAAAGTGACATATTCACATCAAGATTATGCAAAGCTAAAAGCTCAAAAGCAGCTATTCGGCCTATGCGCTCACATGAATTGCAGTAGCACTCAACCAACCATCCCTCTCGCCTCGCCCGACCGAGCTTGGATTTTAAGGAATGCTCTGAAGAAGGTAGTGTGGGACCGCTTTTATAAATATGACGAACAGCTCCAGCTCGACGAAATCCTCCTTGCTGCCTTGAACTCCAGCCATAGCCTGGTCTTCCACCATGCCGTCTACTCATATCAATCTCTATCACTTAAACAAAAATTTATTTCTGATGATATGTTGCTGTAAAAAACATATTATGGCTAATATTTTGAGAATTTCACTCTGAAAATAAGGCCTTTGAAAATGCGCACAGCAAACTACAAAGAAACTGCCAGAGACATCTTAATAAGCATCAAAAAATCCAGCGCTGAAGAGGCAAAAAATCTTGAGAATAATGAGTTAGAATTCAAATCTTCGTGTATCTCTTCTGTAAAAATGAAGAATGAACTCGTTAAATCAGTTGTTGGATTTTTAAATTCAAATGATGGCGGACTTTTGATGGTGGGTGTCAGCGATGACGCCAATCTCTTGGGTATAGAAAAAACTGAAGAAAAATTTAGCTCTCTTGACGATTATGAACAACTTGTCAATCAACATCTTCGAAGCAATATCCGTGATGGTGCAGAGCGTTTACGTCAACATATCAGAGTATTCAGCTTAAATCAGGAAGGTAAAACAGTCCTTTGTGTGAGGGTCAATCCTTTTGTTCCTAAAAATGGTCAAATTGTGTCTTTTGGCACATATCAGAACCCTGAAAATAGAGGTGACAAGCGTGAGAAATGTTATCTGAGAACAGGAAACCATACCTCTGAGTTAAACGATGTAGAAATTGCAAGTTTTGCAGTAAATCGCATGGAAGGAGAAATCAAAAATCGTTCTGAATTCATCAAAGATACTCAAGGTCAAAATGTTTTCACCTCTCCTAACTTTGTATTAACAGAAGTTTTACCAGACAGCACCTCACCTCATGGAAAACCTGCATTAGAGATAAAACTTTCTGATGGTAATAAGTCCCTATCAAAATATCGGCTCAAAAAATTCAATAATCATGAGCAAATTGTAAAAAAAGCGTATTCCCTCATTGGCAAAGAAGTCAGAACGTTTACCTGGGAAGATAAAAAATCAGAAGATAAAAAGCGCTTTGAAAAGCAGGGCTATTTCGAAAACCTTTATCCCATCCTAAAAGACCAGCGGTTTGAGGAGTAATTACGGTATTTCAATTAATTTTTTCTGAATTTTTTCCAATGAAGCGTGAGAATAGCGCATAAGCATACTCATTGTTCGGTGACCACTGATTGCTGCAACCTCGGGAGGGGTTAATCCAGCTTCAAAAAATCTACTAATTGCTTCGTGCCGCAAGTCATGAAATCGAATTGAAGGAAGTCCAGCAAAGCTGCGTGCTTTTTCAAACGCCATACGAATAGCATTTTCAGACATTTCAAATAATTTTTCACTTGTTGAGCTTGTGGCTAGTTTCATTGCGGCATCTAACGCACGAGGGGTCATGGGTATGAGACGTGGGAAGCCATTTTTTGTGTCATTCACAAAAACCACGCCGCTTTTAAAGTCTATATCTAAGCTCATTAAATTACAGAGCTCACTTCTTCTAAGCCCCGTTTCCAACGCTAGAATTAATATCTGCTGAAACTTCTTACATTTTCGTTTGCCTCCAGCTGCAAAAATAGCCTCAAACTGCTCCTGAGTTACGCGTCGGAACAATTTCTGTTTTGATACTTTTGCTCTTTTGATTTTTAGAGCGTCACTTGGAAAGTCCCAGTCCCATTCCTCTGAGGCCATACGACAAGCTTCTGAAATAATGCTAAATTGCCTGTTAAAAGTAAAACCTTTGATTTTTTTAAGCCGTTGCATCTGCCAAGCCAATAAATGCTGTTTTGATAGAAGGCTGAATGCTATATGAGGCCAATCTTCTCTCAACAGCGCCTTTATAACTATTTTTTCATTCAGAGCACTTGGTCGGCTCTCAACAAGACGGCTTGAGTATTCTATGAGTATTTCTGCTGGATTTGTTGGCCTATAGCGATGACTGACATGGTGATTCGCCATTAATTTAGCTTCAAGTTTGAAAGCCCACACCTTTGCTTCTTTTAGCGAAGAGAAAGTGGCTGACTGACGTGAGCCAGAAACTCTTACCTGCGCTTGGATACGTCCATTTCTTTTTCTAAAACTAGGCATCTTTGCTCCCATTTGTGACAAATTGTGACAAAAGAGCAAAGAACAGTCTTTTTAGCTGTTATCTATATAATTGTATTATCTGGATATTTTGGTCGGAGTGGCGGGATTTGAACCCACGACCCCTACACCCCCAGTATAGTGCGCTACCAGGCTGCGCTACACTCCGACGTTATGCTTTTATACACCACCGCCAAACAGGGATGCAAGCAGAACTCTGTGAAAATCATTCATGCTCAGACAGTTATCGACCGAGCTTGCCCAATAGTCTCTTCACTATCTCGTCAGCTTCTCCCAGCAACGCCTCTGCTTTGCGAAGATGGGCTTCTGCTGCCGATTGTCGTATTACCAAAGAAGGATACTCCGCCACATTTGTCCGCTTAGATTTAGACGCAGAGGCCCTCTTCTTCAGCGTATTTTGTGCCCCTTTGATAGTGTACCCTTCATCATACAACAAAGACTTAATAGATTGCAGAAGTTGAATGTCTTCTGTCCTATAATAACGACGTCCACCGCTGCGTTTCAACGGCTTCAAATCTGAGAATTTGCTTTCCCAGAACCTAAGAACGTGAGCGGGAACGTTTAATTGCACCGACACTTCTGATATCGTCTGATAGGCACCAGGTGCTTTCTGTACCATTAGGCTGAATTAATTCGCTTCTTCATGAGATTAGATGGTCGAAAGGATAATACTCTGCGAGGTGTAATAACAGCCTCAACTCCTGTCTTGGGGTTTCGGCCTAGGCGTTCATTTTTTGCTTGCACAGAAAAAGTGCCAAATGACGACAGTTTGACTGAATCGCCCGAGACAAGGCATTCCGTAACCTCCTCAAGTACACTGCTGACAAGATGCGAGCATTCATTGTGCGAAAGCCCTATCTGTTGGTGCACAGCATTTGCTAAATCATTTCGCGTAATTGTCTTATCCATACACAGACCGTATCACTGGAAAAAATGTGGGTCAATCCACCAAAGTTCAATTTTTAACTTGAATTTCACAAAGAAACATATTGTTTTATCTATTTTTTTTAAACGGGCGGCCAAAACGAACTAGAGATGCCCCCCATGACAACCCACCACCAATGGCTTCAAAGGCGAGCAAATCACCACTTTTGACACGACCATCACTAACTGCCTCTGTAAGCGCTAATGGAATAGAGGCAGCTGATGTATTTGCATGTTTATCCACGCAACGAACCACCCTTTCGGCCGGCAGCCCGAGTTTGCGCTGCACCCCATCAATGATTCGAATATTTGCCTGATGCGGAATTAGCCAGTCAATATCCTCTGGCTGATGGCCAGTTTTTTGAATCACTTCATTCATTGCGCTGGAGAGCTTTTCCACAGCATGTTTAAAAACATCCTGTCCCTTCATTTTTACATGACCGACCGTACCGGTTGTAGATGGTCCCCCATCAACATAAAGGATGTCACGATAACGGCCATCTGTATGAAGTACCGTGGACAACACACCCCAATCCTGAGGGGCATCGTCTGATGCTTCAAGAACAACCGCCCCTGCGCCATCTCCAAACAAAACACAAGTGGCCCTGTCTTCCCAATTCAGAAGCTTAGTAAAACTTTCTGCGCCAATTATTAGTGCTCGCTGGCCCTGACCAGACTTAATAAGTGAATCCCCAACTCCAAGACCGTAGACAAAGCCTGCGCATACCGCTTGCACGTCAAATGCAAAAGCTTGATAGGCCTCTAGCTTATGTTGAACGACTGATGCTGTTGATGGAAATGTATCGTCTGGGGTTGTGGTAGCAATGATGATTATATCAATATCGGCTGCAGACAGACCCGCATTTTCTAATGCTCGCTCCGCAGCCCGGACAGCTAAATCTGATGTCTTTTCTCCCTCAGCAACAATGTGCCTCTGGTGGATTCCCGTTCGTTGCTTTATCCAACTGTCATCTGTCTCAACAAATTCAGACAAATCATTATTTGTCATCACGTGCGATGGCAAATAGGACCCGGCGCCCACCATAAGAACGGAGCGTTTATTCATCTCTTTCATTTATACCCTTATCAAGAATATTTCTTGCCACTTGGGTGGCCGTTTTTACTTCAGGAATAAAGCCTCGTTGAAGCATATGAACGGCCACGCCAATAGCATTCGAAAATCCAAAAGCGTCAGTGCCCCCGTGTGATTTTACTGATATCCCATTCAACCCAAGAAAAACGGCTCCATTATACCGCCGAGGATCAAGTTTGTGCCTGAATCTGCGCAAGCCAGAACGCGCCATAAGAAATCCCAGTCTTGTCATCAAATTTTCAGAAAATGCAGTGCGCAGTCCACCCTGAAATAGCTCCGCGACACCCTCTGCAGTTTTCAAGGCTACATTTCCCGAGAAGCCGTCAGTTACAACAACATCAACTTTTCCCCCTGCGATATCTGAACCTTCCACAAATCCATGATAGTTGAGATTAAGTGAATCTGCGCCCAGAACCGCTGCCGCTTCTCGCAAATAATCAAATCCCTTCTGGTCTTCCTCTCCCACATTCAAAAGGCCAACACTCGGCGAGACACCTCCATGAATATCACGATAGAAAGCGCTACCCATTATCGCAAACTGAATGAGGTTTTCTGCATCACATTCAATATTTGCTCCTAAATCCAAAACACAGGACTGACCATGTGGATTTGGAAAAAATCCTGCAATAGCTGGTCGGGTTACACCTTCAATCATTCTCATTTGAAGCTTTGACATTGCCATCAAGGCACCCGTATTTCCTGCAGAAACCACCGCGTCAACCTCACCATTTGCAACAAGCTCGATGGCTTTCCACATCGATGTATTCTTTCCCGCGCGCAAAGCCTGAGATGGCTTAGCTTCCGGCGCAACAGCCTCATCTGTATGATGAATACATGCTTTTTGCACGTAATGAGTTTTTTTCAATAGCGGGCCTATTTTCCTCTCATCACCAACAAATATCAAAGAAATATCCGGATAAGCGGCCAATGCCCTATCTGCACCTTGGACAACGATTTCAGGAGCGTAGTCGCCGCCCATCGCATCCAACGATATACGTGGTGGCTTTTTCATCCACAATACTCCCTCAAACACAACAATTTGAGCATAAATACAAAATTCATTTTTTCAATTCAGAAAGCCTGGCAAAAGGAAGGTTTTTGGCGTCATCAAGTCCAGGCTCGAACAAAACTGGGGCATTTTCAGCTCGTGGCCATGCAGGAGCACAAACCCCAATCCATTGACATAAGCTTTCGCCGACTGGAATTTCGCCATTTACCAGCAGATCCACATCAACCTCCATTGCATCTATTTCTATTTGATTAGAGAGCGTATCCACGAAGCGCTCTTCAAGCTCAATTGTAAAAGTACTTTCAACTGGCTGACCTGAAACAACACAAGCTTGTGTTATCTTTACATTTATTATGCCCTTCAATTCCCAGCACCCATCTGCAATCTGCACCAATGCGAGTTCACCAACCACATCTTCAAGCTTAATAAAGGTGAAGCGATAACATAGCTGTTGCCGTTCGCGTTCATTCAGACAAATATCAAAGTTAACTAGGCTTTCGCGTGAAATTGTGTGTGCTGGCACCTTTAAATCTAGCTTAAGGAGCTCAGACATGGCTATCTCCATGCAGAGCGAGAACAGAGACCAAGTCAACCCTACCAGACTGCATTTCGTTATCACTTACCGCTGACAAACGGTGACGACTCTCCAAAACATAATCAGCCATTCGTCTGTCCGTATCATTACAGTCATAAGCACGTCTGATATTCCGAGCCAGAGCCAGGGCCAATTCAGTCTTGTCATTTTTTTCCAGCGCCTCAGTATAAGCAGCCAATCGCCCCATAAAGGCTTCTGACATCTTGCGAACACGCTTGCCTACACCCAAGTCACCAACACCCATTTCTCGCAGCGTAAAATCCATATCAGCAAAGAAACGGTCGAACAATTCCTGATTAAGCTGCTTATGCACGCCTTCAGGTAGCATGCGTAACCGCTCCATCAACAAGCTGATATGCAGACAAAGCATATCAAAGCGGCTGTCAAGGTGGTCTTTTACGTCAAATTCTATATATAGGTGTTGCTGTCGGCTAGCCTGCAGGATAGATTGATAGAGACGCTCAGCTGGTCTCGCTTCCTGCTTTCGCTGTTGTGCGCCTAGATAACGCATGATACGTGAAAACAAAGGCAATTGAATAATCCTTTTAGCATCTGTGAGCAGCCTTATATAAGCTTTCTCTTCATCATGCGTCCTTATACGTTATAAAAGCTGCTAACGTCTATTCCTGTCTTTTCTTTACAGGCGCAAACCAATGACTTATTTTGAGATATCGGTAACGCGAAACTTTTCTGTCTACAGCAATCTGGCAAGCCATGAGATGCCATCATGCACATAACCTTTTTACGGCTTAAGTTAACTTTTTTATTAACTTTACTGATTGTATTATCTGGATGTGAAGCCATTATCACAACACATGGACGTTTAATTGAACCAGCCGAGTTGGACAAGCTCGAGCTGGGCGTGACAACTCAAGCAGAAACAATTGCAATTCTGGGACTACCAAGCTTTGAAGGTGCCTTCAATTCTGGTCGGCTCTATTATAACAATCAAAAAATGGAAAAAAATGTTGGCGGTGCAACCTTAACAATAAAACGTGAACTTATAATTTTAATATATGATAGCAATAACATACTACAAGGCGTTGAAATAAGGGATAAAAATTCAGACAAAGAGATTGTAAAACTTGAAGCAAAGACACCAACTCCTGGCGACACACTAACAATCGTTGACCAACTCTTTAGCAATTTGCGCCGCAGAAACGTAGATTAGTATAATTAATCAGCTTTTCCAGGCGCAGACATTTCTGAGGTCCTGAACTTCCTCCGCGCAAGTCCATCTAGTAATGCATTCACGAATCTTACATCGACATTAAATGCATCAGCAATGCTAGCATATTCAGACAAAACAGCCCGGGCTGGTATATGCGGCATGCCGTCCAGTTCAAAAATGCCTGCCCGTAAAATAACCAATTCTGTTCGAGCAATTCGCATTATTGTCCATCCCTCCGATAGGTCGTTAGCAATCAGTTGATCAAGCTCCACCTTCCGGTTGTTGATACCTGAAACCACAGCATAAAAATGCTCACTATCCATTTTTTTTACTCGCAGTTGACGGGCGATATCATCAGCATAGTTATCTAAAAAAGCTGGCATTGCTTCCAGCAAAGGCTGACCAGTCACTTCTGCACTATATCCTAATTGAACAGATGCAAGCCGCGCGGCTGCCCGTCTGCGAACTGCCGTAGGGCGTAAAGAGCCAACTTTGTCATTGCTGTGCCTTTGTGACAAATTTTCAACAATTATCTTTTGAGTCATTAATTAGTTTTTCTATCTTCTGCATACCGTTTTGCTACGGCTACTATGGCCATTGCAGCTCTTGCAGCATCCCCGCCTTTATCTTTGCGGTTCATATCTGCTCTTTCCCATGCTTGCTCGCTATTCTCTACAGTCAGAATACCATTGCCAATTGCCAGATTTCGCTGGATCGCTAAGTCCATCAGACCCCTTGATGATTCTTTGCAAACCGTCTCATAATGAGTGGTTTCACCCCTGATCACACATCCCAGAGCAATAAAACCATCATAAGGGCATGGGTAGGCAGCTGCTATTGCAATCGCAGCAGGTATTTCAAGTGCGCCAGGCACAGAAATGACATCAAAGCTTGCTCCCGCTGTTTCAAGCTCAGCAACTGCGCCTTGCTTCTGAGCGGCAGCAAGTTCAGTATAAAAATTAGCCTGAACAATTAAATAATGACCAGAAATTAAAGCTTTCTTGTTCATGAAATGTCTCTATCAGTCCTAATTTATGGCTTGCCAGCCTTCAATTTTCAGCCCGTAACCTTCAAGACCGATAATAGTTGGTTTTGAATTAGACAATAAAGTCATGACTGACACATTCAGATCATTTAGAATTTGAGCGCCCACTCCATAATCTCTCAACTCAGGCGCTCCAGTTTTGGCCTCCGGATCTTGCCGCACTAGCAGAATTTCAGACAGACTGGACACACCAGATTCTCGCAAGACAACGATTACACCGGCACCAATTTCTGATATAATTCGCATTGCCTGTTGCAATTCACCATGATTACGGCTTTTATGCAATTCACCAAGCAAGTCAACCATCAAATCCAACCTATGCATTCGAACTAAAGTTGGTTGACCAGGGTCAATCTGCCCTTTTAACATAACAAGATGCTCCACATCAGTAATGTCATTCCGATAAACCAAAAGCCGCCATGTGCCTCCAAATTCTGTCTCAAATGATGTTTCAGCGATCCGTGTCACCAAAGTTTCATTATGGCGTCGCCAAGAAATCAAATCTGCGATAGAGCCAATTTTTAAATTATGCTGGTGAGCGAAATCCTTTAGATCGGATAATCTGGCCATTGTCCCATCATCTTTCATGATTTCACAAATCACACCATTCGGCGCGCAACCAGCGGCCCGGGCAATATCAACAATGGCCTCGGTATGACCAGCCCTCACTAGTGTACCACCATCTCTTGCCACAAGAGGAAAAATATGACCTGGGGTAGCGATATCAGCCTGGCGTGCCTGTGGATTGATCGCTGTATGAATTGTATGGGCGCGGTCAGCAGCCGAAATTCCTGTTGTTACCCCCTCACTGGCTTCAATTGATACAGTAAAGGCGGTCTGATGACGTGATTCATTGCGCCGATCCATCATTGTCAATCCCAGCTTTTCAGTGTGTGCCCGAGTGAGTGCCAAACAGATAAGCCCACGGCCATATTTTGCCATGAAATTGATCGCCTCTGCATCTGCATGTTCTCCAACAATGCACAAATCACCTTCATTTTCACGGTTTTGATCATCGACCAGAATGAACATTTTCCCCGCCTTTGCATCCGCAATCACTTCCCCAATCGGGGACAAGGCATGTTGAGTCTTTTGCATATTTATCTGCTTTCTTCCGCAACACGCATCAATCGTGAAACATAACGTGCTAACATATCAACTTCCAAATTAAGACGACTGCCTTTTTTGCATCCTCCCAGATTTGTATTTTTCCAAGTATGTTCAATTATATTCACACAAAACATATTTTCACTCACCGAATTTACAGTCAGAGACACACCATCAAGAGCAATCGAGCCCTTTTCAGAAACAAAGCCTGCTAAACTCGGCGGCAAAGCAATGTCCAAACGATGCGAGTCAGAAACTGCTGTTATTTTTTCAATCACAGCTAGCCCGTCAACATGGCCAGATAGCATATGTCCGCCCATTTCATCCCCCATCTTAAGGGAACGTTCAAGATTAACAGCAGAGCCTTCATGCCATGTTTGAAGTGTGGTCCTAGACAATGTCTCTTCGGATACATTAACTGCAAAACTGTCCGAACTGCGATCTGTCACTGTAAGGCATACCCCAGAACAACAGATTGATGCGCCTAAATCAATTTCATTACAAGCCCACGGCGCAGCAATTGTGACGCGCCAGTCACCTTTGCGGTCAACAGACGTAACTGCTCCAATTGCTGTAACAATTCCTGTAAACATTGACTATATTTTTCTACACATTTCTTTACCCCTTCGCCATATAGACAAACGGTCACCGGCCAATTCACCTGACCGCACTTTGATATAGTCAGAGTCAAACGGAAAAGCTAGAGCTGTTCGGGTGCTTGCATCATATAACAGGCCAGGGACACCGGTTTTAAGTTTTTTTTGTGCCGACAAATGAATGATTTTGTCAATCAGGCCAGCAGAATAAAAACTATGATTTAATTGAGTTCCAGCCTCCAATAACAGACTGGAAAAGTCACGTTTTGCACACCATTGCAGAGCAGCAGACAAATCGATACCGTCTGCATTTTGGTCAAGCCTGACAACCTCAATACCGCATTTTTCAAGCTTTATTTGATCCTGCGCATTCGCCGTCTGATTGCAAAAAACAACTAAAGGTCCTGCAGCGATCGTCTGAGCAACCTTGCTGTTACTGCGCAAGCGCAGATGACTATCAAAAATAATTCTGACAGGCGAACTTTCTCTCCGCCCAGGCAGCCGGCATGTCAGTTCCGGATTATCAATTAGAACCGTCTCTATTCCTGTTAAAATAGCATCCACACGTGATCTCAGATCATGCACATAGACACGGGACACATCATTTGTCAGCCAAGTCTGCTGTCCAATCTCAGCTGCAATAAAGCCATCTGCACTGGTCGCAATTTTACTTGTTAGGTAAGGACGGGAAAAACGACGTGAAGCCAAAAAACCAGATAACCCGGCAGTTGCCTCTTCTTCGCATAAACCACATTGCACTAAAACGCCGCCGACAATGAGTTTATCGCGGCCCCGACCATTTACTCGTAAGTCAGGGTCATCAACTGCAAAAACAACTCGGCAAACACCAGATTGCAAGAGCAAATCAGCACAAGCTGGGCCCCGTCCCTCTTGTGCACAAGGTTCAAGCGTCACATAGGCGGTGCCACCTTTTAAGGCTGCGCTATTTCCAGATCGCTCAAGAGATTTTAGGGCATCAGCCTCTGCATGGGGCCGGCCCCCTTTCTGGGTATGACCAACCGCGAGCAAAACATTATCTGCTGAGACCAGAACACAGCCTACCGCTGGATTGGGCCAACTTTGCCCCTGGGCACGCCGCGCATAAGAGCAGGCCAATTGCATCCATCTTTGGTCCTCAAGTGAAAATGGTTGCTCTGGCTGCCTGTTAATTGCGCAATTCATTCACGAAGTCTTCAAAGTCGCCAGCATCTTCAAAATTTTTGTAGACCGAGGCGTAACGGATGTAGCCTACTTTATCAATTCCCAATAGCGCTTTCATCACGAGCGAACCAATATAATCAGACGACACATCCGCTTCACCAGTCGATTCCAGCTTTCTCACGATATCATTTATAGCCAGCACCACGTCATTTTCATGAACAGAACGTTTTCTTAATGCAATATTAAAAGAACGTTCCAACTTTTCCCGGTTAAAGGGCACTTTGCGGCCATCACGCTTCAGCACAGAAATTTCTCGCAACTGCACCCGCTCAAAAGTTGTGAACCGGGCGCCGCACGAGCCACATTGGCGTCGTCTGCGAATAGAGGTACCATCTTCTGATGGGCGTGAGTCTTTAACCTGTGTGTCTTCAGACCTGCACATGGGACACAGCATCGCCTATCGCCCTCCACGTTTACGATGTTTCAAAATCTGGTGTGTGAGGGTTTCATAGCATACTATTGGTAGATTGGGAATGCCCGGCACAATTCACGAACCTTTCCCCGCACCTTAGTCTCAATATCAGAATTGTCATTTCTGTTTGAAGCCAAACCGTCAAGCACATCACCTATCAAATGGCCAACCTGACGAAACTCTTCAGTCCCGAAGCCTCTAGTCGTGCCCGCCGGCGTACCAAGCCTGACACCAGATGTGACCATTGGTTTTTCTGGATCAAACGGCACGCCGTTTTTATTACAGGTGATGCCTGCATTTTCTAAGGATACCTCCGCAATGTCACCCGTCAGTCCCTTTGGCCGCAGATCGACCAGAACAAGATGCGTATCAGTTCCTTTCGCAACCAGATCAAGTCCGCGATCTAACAAAACCTCGCCCAAAACACGTGCATTATCTACTACAGTATGGATGTAGGTTTTAAACTCAGGCTTCAAAGCTTCCCCAAATGCTACAGCCTTCCCAGCAATTGCATGCATCAGCGGCCCACCCTGCAATCCCGGAAAAACAGCAGAATTAATTTTTTTACCCAGTGCTTCGTCATTTGATAGGATGATTCCACCTCGCGCAGCCCGCAGGGTCTTATGAGTGGTTGAGGTTACAATATGAGCATGTGGCACCGGGTTGGGATGGACACCTGCTGCCACAAGTCCAGATATATGAGCCATATCCACCATTAGATATGCCCCAACAGAATCAGCAATTTCGCGAAATACTGCAAAATCAAGCGTCCGTGGATAGGCTGACGCGCCCGCAACAATCATCTTTGGATTGTGCTCTTCAGCAAGTGCTCTTACCTCATCATAATCAATTGTACCTGTTTCCTTTGAAACACCATATTGAACTGCATTAAACCATTTGCCAGATAGATTTGGGCCAGCGCCATGTGTCAGATGCCCTCCTGATGCCAGAGACATGCCNAGCACNGTNTCNCCAGGCTGNANNANNGCNAGAAANACTGCNTGGTTCGCCTGNGCNCCAGAGTGAGGNTGAACATTNACAAAATTACANTTNAANAGCTGCTTNGCNCGNTNAATCGCNAGCGTTTCAACTACATCCACATNTTCACACNCNCCATAATANCGNCGNCCNGAATAGCCTTCNGCATATTTATTCGTCAGAATTGACCCTTGTGCCTCGAGAACAGCGTTTGACACGATATTCTCTGACGCAATCATCTCAATCTGATCCTGCTGACGAAAAAGCTCGTCATCAAGGGCTGCAGCAATCTCCGGATCGGTTTGTGATAAGGTATTGTTAAAAAAACTGGTCATTCCATTCATAATATCTTCCTTTAAGATGAGGCAGGTTGGGGAGAGATTAATTTATCAACGCGACGCTGATGTCGACCCCCTTCAAAATCTGTTGACAGAAATACATCGACGCAATCCATAGCCGTTGCAAAACCTGTCAGCCGCTCGCCAAGAGCTAGAACATTGGCATCGTTATGCTGGCGGCATAGCCGCGCGGCTGTCACATCTGTGACCAGAGCTGCACGAATATGGGAAAAACGATTAGCCGCAATTGAAATTCCAATACCAGAACCACAAATCAGTATGCCCCTGGCCTGCACATCTTTCTGCATGGCCACTGCAAGGCTGGCGGCATAATCCGGATAATCAACCGATCCTGTTCCCTTTATGCCCAAATCCCTGAAATCATGTCCAGACTTGGACAGATGGGCAGCTATATGCGCTTTCAGAGCAGTTCCGCCATGGTCGCTGGCTAAATAAATCNTATTCATAATCTATTTCCGATCCATGCCAATGAAAAATAAATATCAACTGATACTCTTGAAATCTGCTTTTTGGAAGCATTCCTATCACTTACTACCAAGTTATATAGTGTGAGATTTACTCTGCGCATAGAGCTAACCTGCTAAATTACGAAAACTGAAAATACCAGAAGCTATGATAAAATAAACAAATATAAACAAAACAGCTGAAAGCAACGTAGTAATGAAGAGTTTTAATGCTATACGCGGCCTTGCTGGCGCTGAAGTTGCGTGGCCTTCTCCTACTCTTTCAGGAGCTTTTGCGCCAAAAGGCAGGACCATAAATAAAACCCACCACCAAAGCAGGATATAAACAACAGCGCCAGAAACGATATCCATAATCTTTATGCCTGCTGTAATTCNATAAGGCTGCCNGTCATATCTTTTGGATGNATGAACAGAACAGGTTTGCCATGCGCCCCAANCTTTGGNTNNGGGCTNCCNAGGATACGCNCNCCACTNGCCAAAAGNTGATCACGTGAAGCCAGAAGATCAGGCACATCAAAACAAATATGATGCAGCCCCCCATCTGGATTGCGTTCCAAAAATTTAGCTATAGGCGAGGCATCATCCAATGGCTCCATCAACTCAACCCTTCCATTNTCAGCAGTGATAAACACAATCTTTACTCCATGTTCTGGTAATCTCTGAGGGGTAGACAGCACCGCACCAACGCGCTCCCGCCACTGTATGGCAGCAGCGTCAATATTTGTAACAGCTATAGCAATATGATTTATGGTTCCGATCATGCTNACGCCCCTAGAATATCTGTTCGCATCACATGAACATGAACGGTTGGCCGCAATTTAAATTGACTTTTGGCCATTTGTCTTACCGTTCTGCGCACCAACTGTTCAATGACTTCGTCATTATCACCTGAGTTGACCTGCTCACAGAAAACATCCTCAATCGCAAGNCNTGCGTCAGCAANAAAATCAGCAGACTGATCTTCTGGGCACAGGCCTGCTTGACTAACCTGCGGTGCCATTAATAAGTCACCAGCAGCCGACAGAACAATTGTTGCTGTAACAGTCCCATTCCATAGCATCCGGCGGCGTGAGCGCAGATGATCTGACTGCAGGTCAACAACCTCTCCGCCCTCAGGCGTTAACAATCCAACCGGCGCGTGGCCAATAATATCTGCTGTGCCCGCCTTTAGTCGGATTGCTGAGCCATTATTTGGCATCAGTGTTTGCTTAACCTGACAGTTATTTGCCAGCTCTGCATGTGCCATAAGGTGACGAGCTGTCCCATGAACAGGAATGGCAATTTGTGGCTTGACCAGTCCATACATCTCAATAAGCTCATCACGGGCTGGATGGCCAGACACATGAACAGGTCTGTCATCATCGGTTATCAAGTTAATGCCACGCCTGACCAGCATGTCCTGAACCCTGGTTATCGCTGGCTCATTTCCGGGAATTTGGCGAGAGGAGTAAATTACTGTATCACCAGACTGTAGTTCAATAGTTTCATGAACACCGGCAGCGATTTTTGCCATTGCCGCCCGCGGTTCTCCCTGCGAGCCCGTGCAGATAACGACCGTATGATTTCTGGGAATGAGATTGACTTCCAATTCAGAAACAAAATCCGGAATATCAGCAAGATATCCAGTATCGCGGGCTGCACCAATTGTCCGGTTTAGAGCGCGCCCCACCACGCAAACAGACCGGTTATTGGCAACTGCAGCAGCAATTATCGACTCCAACCGTGCAACATTACTGGCAAAACACGTAACTGCCACAAGCCCCTTAGATTCTGCAATAACATCAGTCAAGCCCTGTCGAGCAACAGCCTCAGAAGGCGTGTAACCGTCAACCATTGCATTTGTGGAATCACCAATAAGGGCCATAACACCCTCTTCACCAATCTGGCGCAATCTTTCACGGTCTGTATCTTCACCTAGCATTGGGTTTTCATCAAATTTCCAATCACCTGTGTGAAGGATAACGCCCTCGTCCGAGCGAAGTACAAGTGCGGCAGGATCAGGAACAGAATGAGTCAACTGAACAAGCTCAACAGAGATTGGTCCAAAATCGTAAGTAATGTTGAAATCAAGCTCATGTAAAGGAATCTTATAATCCAGCCGGCTTTCGGCAAGTTTGCGGCGCAGAAGTGCAAGAGTGAAGGCCGTTCCATANACTGGAACGCTCAATCGTTTCCACAAATATTGAATTGCCCCAAAATGGTCTTCATGCGCATGGGTCAATATAATCGCTTCGAGCTTATCTTTTCGCGACTCAATAAACTGCAGATCGGGCAGAACTACGTCGACACCGGGCATGCTCTCGTCTGGGAAGCTGATTCCCAAATCCACCATCAGCCACCTGCCTTTGTAATGGTANAGATTNGCATTCATGCCAATCTCACCTGACCCNCCAAGTGGCAGGAACACAAAATCATCTGGACTTATTTTCGTATCCACCAGAAACTTATCCTTTGTTTCTGTCAAAAATTATACGCAAGCCATTCATCGTCAATGCACTGTCCACCTTATCTATAGCTTCAATATGCGGAGCAAATAAAGAAGCCATCCCGCCTGTGCCAATTACGACCGCCTCTGCCATACCTCGCTCTGCTTTCAGGCGGGTCAGTAATCCGTCAATCAGGCCAACATAGCCCCATAACACACCTGATTTCATTGCACTCTGTGTCGATGTCCCCAGAACAGGCAGGTTTGGTTCAAACTTATCGACGGCCAGACTGGGTAATTTGGCAGCTGCAGCAACCAGCGCTTTCACCGAACAATAAACACCAGGGGCAATCACTCCCCCTGCATAAATAGCCAAAACATCGCCATCTGGAGCAGCGGGCCGCACAACATCAAAAGTTGTCGCCGTGCCAAAATCCAGAATTATTGCAGGGACATCTCCTGCAGCCGCCACTGCCACAGCATTCACTAGCCTGTCTGCACCAACTTGCGCCGGGTCATCTGTTTGCACATCAAGATTGAGA
>PBLM01000059.1 GCA_002721775.1 Rhodospirillaceae bacterium
AAACAGATGCTGCAGCAAAATCTAGAATTGAGAATTACTTTCCCAATCGAGACGTATACATCGTAGAAATGTTAAATTCTTGGGCGGCTGGTGGCGGCGTTCACTGCCATACGAATGATCAACCAGCGCAATCAATTTTGGAGTAGTTCTATATTATTTAATTGAGTTACTAATCTTGCTAAAGTATCATATGGTCGTTTACTCCGACCCATTTTTGCTAGCATATAGTCCCTGCAATTGCAGCTCAAAACCGTCTTGAATGTGGTTGGTAAAAGTTTCCAGAGCTTCAGTTCGGTCACCGGAAGCAATCACATCCACTAAGGACATGTGATCGCCCAATGATTTGGAAAGGTCAACTTGTTCAATGGTTGCAAACAGTGGAAAAACTTGCGCTTTGCCCCAAATCATATTGAACATGTCAAGAAGAAATCGGTTGTTTGCACGCTCTACAATTGCGCGGTGTATATTACGATTGGCCTCAAAATAGGCCCGAACTGAGGGTGTATCAATTTTTTCCTCACGTTCTATAGTTTTGCGAAGGAATACAATATCCTCATCGAGGTGGTGCGCCGCTAATATGCGTGCACATTGACCCTCCACTGCGGCCCGTGACTGATACAGTTCTTTAACTTCTTCCTCGTTCATTTTATAGATTTTAAAGCTTCCTCTACTAGATACCTCAAGCACACCTTCTTGCGCCAAACGCAGTAGTGCTTCGCGCACGGGCGTTCTGCTGATTTGCATTTCATTTGCCAGCTTTTCTTGGACCAAGGTATCCTCTAGTCCAATATCGCGGCGTATGATTGCTTCGACCAATTCGTCATATACTTCATCTGCGAGTCTTCTTCGTTCAGGCTGAATGCTTTTGAAAGTCATGTTCATTCCTCTGTATTTGTGTCGCCAGTATACAGAATCCATAAATACAGTTGCAAGTATCTGTTTTTATCAAAATTTATCTTGCCACTATCTGAATACTGTATACAGTATACACAAAATGGGGGTCAGTAATGTGTGGATTGGTTGGTCTATTTTTTAAGGACAAATCGTTAGAGCCGCAACTTGGAAGTTTTCTAAGTGAAATGTTGGTTTCTATGACGGGCAGAGGCCCTGATAGTGCTGGAATAGCTATATATCGTGAGGCTGAAGATGGACTTTTTAAGATAACGGTTCAGTCGGACGCGCCTGATAAAGATTTCAACGATTTAGCAGCAAAATTGAAGTGCCAAGTAAAACCCGTTGATACTCACGCGATTATAACGTGCTCCGAGCACAAAGCGCCAGAAATTATACAGAAAATTCAAGGAATGTCAGAAGTTAGAATAATGTCTCAGGGAAAATCCATTGAAATCTATAAGGAAGTAGGCCTTCCAGAAGACGTAGTGGATCGGTTCAATATTGGTTCACTTCAAGGCACTCACGGAATTGGCCATACTCGCTTAGCAACTGAAAGTGAGATTACGACCATCGGAGCTCATCCGTTTTCTACAGGACATGACCAATGCTTGGTGCATAACGGCGCTCTGTCAAATCATAACTCTCTGCGACGATTCTTGTCTGACAAAGGGGTGCGCGTGACAAGCAAGTGCGATACAGAGTCGGCTGCTGCTTATTTGACTATGAAAATGGAAGAGGGTGCTGCTCTTGGTGAGGCTTTGGAGGCCGGATTACAGGATATTGATGGATGTTATACTTTTGTAGTTGGCACTAAGCAGGGGTTTGCGGTGATGCGCGATACGGTGGGCGTAAAGCCGGCCATTATGGCTGAAACGGATCAATATGTCGCACTGGGGTCGGAATATCGTGCGCTTGTAACTTTACCTGGTATAAAGGGCGCTACTGTCTGGGAACCCGAGCCGGCAACAGTTTACACTTGGGAGCATTAACTTATGACTACGCTAGATCTTGATGTGATCAGTATTAGAGAGCTAAACGCCACGTTGCATTCAGTAGAGGAGGGCAGCAATGCTGCTTTTGAGATTTTGAACCCAATGGGTGCTCATGCGGTTGCTGTGGGACTTGACTCAGCGGTCGAGGTTACGATTGACGGATCGACTGGATATTATTGTGGCGGCATGAACCAAAAAGCCACAATTAGGATCAAAGGGTCTGCTGGTCCTGGGGTTGCTGAAAATATGATGTCGGGTAAAGTAATAGTTGAAGGCGATGCAAGTCAATCTGCCGGTGCCACTCTGCAAGGTGGTTTGTTAGTGATAAAAGGGAACGCCACAAATCGCTGTGCGATTTCCAATAAGGGCGGAGAAATTGTTGTCCACGGCAATATAGGGAACACCTCTGCTTACATGGCGCAATCTGGCACGTTGGTAGTCTTAGGCGATGCTGGAGATGCCTTGGGAGATAGCATATACGAGTGTAACCTTTTTGTGCGAGGTAAAGTAAAATCATTAGGAGCAGATTGTATAGAAAAAGAAATGCGGCCTGAACATTTAAAAACCCTTCAAAGATTACTTTTGGAGGCTGACGCTGATGCAAAACCAGAAGAATTTCGTCGATATGGCTCAGCTCGTAAACTTTACCATTTTAATATTGATAATGCAGGGGCATACTGATGGACCAGACACCTAGAACACATCCTCGAAAGCCATGGACTTTCGATGACTACACCAATTCATATATTCGAAGAGCGGCAGCTACTGGGATATATGATATTAGAGGCGGTGGTTCGAAAAGGCGAGTACCACATTTTGATGATTTATTATTTCTTGGCTCTGCGATGACGAGGCAACCCTTGGAGGGTTACAGAGAAAAATGTAGTTGTTCAGTAACTTTAGGGGATATTAGAGCTGAAAAACCAATACATTTAGACATTCCGATAACAATCTCTGGTATGAGTTTTGGAGCTCTTTCTGGGCCTGCAAAAGAGGCATTGGGTCGGGGAGCAAACTTAGCGGGAACGTCAACAACTACAGGTGATGGAGGCATGACGCCGGAAGAGCGAGGGCATTCGGAGAGGTTAGTTTATCAATACTTACCCTCCCGTTATGGGATGAATCCTAATGATCTCCGCAAAGCGGATGCAATTGAGATAGTTATGGGCCAGGGTGCTAAACCAGGTGCTGGCGGTTTGCTTCTTGGGCAGAAAATTTCTGATCGTGTTGCAGAGATGCGAAATTTGCCAAAAGGGATAGATCAGCGGTCAGGGGTGCGGCACCCAGATTGTGGTGGTGCAGATGATCTTGACAAAAAAATAATAGAATTGCGAGAGATTACCAGTTGGAAAATACCTATTTACGTAAAAGTCGGTGGATCCAGGCCATATTACGACACTGCGCTTGCAGTGAAAGCCGGAGCGGATGTGGTTGTTATAGATGGAATGCAGGGTGGTACGGCTGCTTCTCAAGATGTTTTCATTGAACATGTTGGGCTACCAACGCTAGCTTGCATTAGGCCTGCTGTTCATGCTCTGAGGGATTTAGGCGTTTACAGGAAAGTGAAACTGATTATTTCTGGTGGTATTCGTACTGGCGCAGATGTTGCGAAAGCGATGGCTCTTGGCGCGGATTGTGTGTCCATTGGTACCGCAGCATTAATCGCTTTGGGTGACAATGACCCTGTGCATGAAAGTGAGTACCAAAAACTTGGGACAACTGCAGGTGCATATGATGATTGGCATGAAGGCCGTGATCCTGCTGGAATTTTAACACAAGACCCAGAACTTTCAGCTCGGTTGGACCCTGAAGTTGGAGGAAGACGACTTGCCAACTATTTAAACGTTATGACAATGGAGGCGCAAGCAATTGCACGCACTTGTGGAAAATCGAGCCTTCAGTCTCTTGAGCCTGAAGATTTAGTTGCACTAACTCAAGAGGCTGCAGATATGGCAGGTGTTCCGACAGTTGGCCAAAGTTGGGTCCCTGGTAGTGCTGCCGAACTGTGAGGCACAGTGCTAACAGTATATCGGTAAGTTAGTATCTGAGATAATGATGTATCTTAAAAATTAGAAATTCATTAACTGTATTTTTGGCAAAATACTGAAGATTATTTTAACTAGATCCTTTAAGCCCATAGCTTGTATTGCTGATGCGAGTTTATTCAAACTACTATGAATTATTACTGAGGTGCTACTTTAACACTTGTGTGCAAATGAAAATAGGTTTGCATTTTGAACCGATCAGGTTGAATGGGCCAATAAGTTTAGTAAATCAGAACAACTTTAGTGAATTCATGGTAGATTTAGCCTATTTCCTTTAAACTTAACACAAGTCATGAGAGACCTTAAAATGCAATAACCCATCGGCGAGCACATAGACCTGGACTTTTCTGGAGAACAAGGAGGCAAAATTTTTACTTTATTTTCTAGAATTCCTACTTATGTTACTTCCACTAACTTTTTTTACGATTGGATTTAAGCTATTTACAAGTGGTGTTATATCCAAAAGGTTCGAATTTATGAGAATAGCGGTTCTTGACTTGGCGGGGCATCCTTTGCCCTTACTTGAAGGATTGTCTCGGTCGGGAGAGTTAATTATTTCATGGCTGTCCCCTGCGCTGCCTGAGGGTGTTTTTAGATGGTATGATGTCGAACAAAATGGTGAGGAATTGCCCAATTTAAATACCTTTGATGGCGTTGTTATATCGGGCTCAGATCATGGGGTCTATGATGCAACCCCTTGGAATAGATTAGTTCGTATCTTTTTGCTCGACTGCAGAAGAGCAGGCAAACCAATCTTTGGGATTTGTTTTGGACATCAGATGATGGCAGATACCTTTGGTGGTCATGCAGAAAATGCAAAAATTGGCGTCTCCGTTGGAGCGCGTGCCTTCCAATTCAGTGAGAGCTCGCAAGATGCGCATGTTTGGCACAAAGACCAAGTCACTATTGTTCCCCCACGTGCGCGTATCACCGCCAACGCCCCTTACTGCCCGGTGGGCGCATTGGAATACGATTTTCCTGCCACCAGTGTGCAATTTCACCCCGAATATTCAGAATATCAACTTTGTGAAATCGTCAGACGTTCGCGCGACGTTTTTCTCAGCAGTGCTCAGGCCGATGGAGCTATTGAAAGTTTTGCCCAGACAGACGTAAAGCCCGATCTCATGGCTCAAGAAACAGCTGCTTTTTTCAGAAAATATCTCAGCTAATGCAAATCTGCGGATGCTCTAAGCCGTAAACCAATGGCGCAAGCATAAAGGCTATGGCTTGTCTCTATTCTGCCCAATAAACAAAAGTGTTTTGAGTCTTTCTTTGGATAAATGCTTATAAATACCAGATCAAGGGCATCAGAACCCCCAGTGGAGTAATAAACAACCCAAATTACATTTTTTAATACGTATCAGCGTCCACTTGGGCTTTCTTTCGGGGATAATTTTCGCCTTCCTGCGATCTTAAAACGATCAGCGGTTCCGTAATCGCGCATGGCAACACCAGCAGTGAATTGACCAAAAACAGGTCCATGTTTGAACAAATGCCCAGAACATCCACCGGCTAAAAGTACATTTTCATGTTCGGGATGCCAGTCCACGATGAAATGTGTATCCGGCGTCAAAATCACCTGATTGAATTTACTGTCCACAACCCTTTGGCCTTCAAGCCCAGGTAAGCGGTGTCGGATATAACCGCGAGTTTTGTTCAGTGATTGTTTCTCGATCAGCCGTTCGTCGTTATTAATGTCAATCGGTGTATTGGGGATGACCACTGCGGCCTTTACACCAGACCCCTCTGAGGATGGAATACCAAAGGATCCTTGTCCATGATCAATCCAACAGGGCATATTTTCCATATCAAAGGCGTCTGAGCCATCAGGTGTTGAAGTGTAAAGTACGTTGATTCCCATAATCGCGGAAATAGGTTTGATTGTGCGCGGAAACATCTCTGCTTTCCAAGCGCCTGTGGCGATGATAATTACATCAGCTTCTAAGGGTTTACCTTCGAGCATAGGTTTTTCCGATGCGTCAGTCGTCACAAGCCCTCGTTTGAGCGTACCACCAGCACGTTTGAACAAATCAGTCGCCGTGATGACACAGCGGTGAGCCATCAATAAGCCCGCCTCCGGTTCAAAAAGAGCATAATCAATCTCGTCTACCTTAAACTGAGGGAATCGGTCTTGGATATCTCGTTTTGAAAAGCGGTAGTAGGGCACACCAACCCGATCAAATGTCTCACTTGTGGCGTCTTCCCAATCGCAATGTCCCGCGGTTGCCAAAATTAGGGCACCGCACTCATACATCAAATTTTGTCCGCTTTCTGCTTGAAGTTCTAGCCACATTTGCCGGCTCTGACGGGCCCAGCGTGTATAAAACTCGTCTCGTCCAGAAATCGCTCTAATCAAGCGATTATAGTCTGAAGAAGCTGCTCTAGCATGGCCAGGTTCCCAGCGATCAATGAGCGTCACATTTTCACCGCGTCGCTGGAGGGTTAACGCAGTCATCGCACCGGCAATTCCACCGCCAACGACGATAATATTTGATTTGCTCATAAAAAAAACCTTGCATAAACTGTATTTATGGATACTGTATACAGAATACAATACGTTTTCAAGTATCGATCACAAAAAGGCAGATAGGGAGAAAAAAGTGGCTAAAGAAGAGTTTTCATTGCCTGAGGGTACACACACAGTTGTCTTGGGCCTTGGTGACATGAACGGAATTATGAGGGGAAAAAGAATCCCAGCCACCCATTGGGAAAATATATGTAAAAATGGGAACGCTTTATCTGTTGCTCTCTTCGCAATCGATATGACATGCGATGTTTGGGATACGCCCTATGTGAATTTCGATAACGGCTATCCAGATTTTCATATGTTTCCTGCGACAAAACCCGTATCTATCCCATGGGAGCCTGGCGTTGCAATGGTGTTTGCAAGGGCAGAGGGTATGGATCACAAAGAGGTTCCCATTGATCCGCGCAACGCGTTAAAGCGCCAGATAGAACGTGCCAGTTTGATGGGGTTTGAATTAAACGTGGGAACAGAGCTTGAATTTTACCTTTTGGATCCTGAAACCAATGAGCCGCGGGATAAGGGAATCGGCGTTTACGGTCTTGATCGCGCAGCGGAAATGGAACACGTGCTCGGCCCGATTCGCCAGCAGATCAATGAATTTGGCATTCCGATAGAACAGTCAAATCCAGAATATGCCGCTGGGCAGGTTGAGGTGAATATCCGCTATGATGCGCCGTTAATTGCGGCAGACCGGGTTGTAATGTTCCGCACTTTGGTCAAGCAACTCGCAGCGCATCATGGATATCGCGCAACCTTTATGGCAAAGCCGTTCTTTGAAGAAAGTGGAAATGGCTTCCATACCCATTACTCTCTCTGGCAAGATGGTAAAAACGTCTTCTCTGATGGTGGAAAGCTCAGTGGCAAGGGGCGTAACTTTATTGCGGGACTGCAAAAGCGCATGTCCGAAGCGGCCCTTTGTGGATCTGCGACAATGAACGGATTTCGGCGTCGCCAGCCCTATACATTCTGTCCAATCAATACATGCTGGGGCATGGATAACCGCACAGTTGGTATCAGGGTGATCGAAGGCTCTGAAGCTTCGACCCGTGTTGAAAAACGTGATGCGGGTGCAGATTGTAACCCATATCTTTTGCTTGCTTCGGATATCGCTGCGGGCCTTGATGGAATAGACCAGGGCTTGGAGCCTTCTGAAATGACCACTGGAAACGCATATGAGGAAGAAAGTGCAGAAGCGATTCCAACGGATTTGGAAACGGCTATTTCTCTCGCNCGNGGATCTGANTGGCTTAAGGGNGTGATGGGNGATTTAACGCATGAATTGTACTGTCAGCAGTCCGAGCGTGAATTNGAATTNTTTAACGACTACATGAANAANCGCGTNACGGATCACGAACGNGANCGTTATCTNGGTAATTTCTGATGAANCTTGCCCAAGTNANAGGAACCGTNACGGCAACCGCTAAAGATGCCCAACTTGTAGGNGCAAAAATGNTGATCTGCGATCTAACAGATGGTCATGGNAACATAAGNGAAAAAGCTTGCGTCGCTCTTGATACNGTTGGGGCTGGCGTTGGCGATCAAGTTCTAGTCGTNCTCGGTTCTGCNGCNCGCATCGCNTTAAAAGCGGCAGTTGCTCCAGTGGATGCNGCCGTNATCGCNGTAGTTGATAGAGTGNATGTAAANACAAAATAAACGTCATTAAGGAGAAAAATCATGGCGAAACTAGCAGCGGGCCAGGCGGCCCTTGGAATGATTGAAACGCGTGGCCTTGTAGCCTCTATTGAGGCNGCTGATGCAATGGTCAAAGCNGCGAGCGTNACNATTGTGGCACAAACNAAANCNGGCGGTGGGCTGGTNAGTACNCTTGTACGNGGTGAGGTTGGGGCTGTGAAAGCNGCCACNGATGCCGGTGCAACAGCAGCTAANAAAGTNGGGGAGGTTGTNTCTGTTCATGTGATTGCACGCCCACATGACGANCTTGAAGCCCTNATTGAAGGNATCGCGGGTTAACGGCATCCTCNTCTTTTTAGGAATTTAAGCTATGACAAATGCCTTTTCTGACTTCGCTGAGGCAGCTTCGCGTTCTTCNGTTTCGCGCAANGAACTCCAGATGCCNGACTANAAGCGNGTTGCCGTGCTNGGAGGTGGTGAAGACGCNCGNCTGATNGCNGCNCTNTGCCTNTCTGAAAGTGCNCAAGTAACCTTGTTTTCGGCCTANGGTGCCGAATTACAGTCGNTGCGCAGCTCNTCAGGAGTNACGCTTCGNGGTGCNGGTCCTGTAGGNACCTATCANGTNGATCGTGAAAAAGGNCCCTCGATCAAAGCCTCTNCNGANTTGGATGAAGCTGTTAAAGGTGCNGAGGTTATCTTTTTAAGTGGGCCAGTGCATAANCAACGTACCTATGCNATGGTGCTTGCCGANCATNTTAGCGACGGTCAGGTNCTTGTTCTAGCTCCAGGCAGATCGCTTGGAGCTCTGGAAACTGCTTGGCTNTTGCGNATTGGAGGATGCAAGGCAGATGTGACTATAGTCGANACCCAAGGNCTTCCCTATTGGATNAAAGCAGAAGGGGCGGTATTGCACATNNCNCCTGTNGGAGAAGTNGCAGCAGCGACNCTACCGAGCAATCGTGGGGNAGTGATNGANGGGTTAAAGCGGTATTTGCCAAACCTCAAAGCTCACCATAGTGTNCTTGAGACNGGTTTTNCGGATGGCTCNGCGCTTGTNGAATTNCCNGCNCTNTTGATGAGAGGTCCGGCGCTTGGCAGNGGNGCAATACAGATTCCTATGGGAGGAACGCCNCTTCCCGAGCATGANAACTTTGCNTCTCTGATCGGTGAAGAGCANCGCGGTATCATAACCCTATTGGCAGANGAANGGCGGTCNGTTGCACGNGCGTTTGGGGTGCGNAACTTGCCAGANTGTGATGTTTGGCTGACATCCCACGCTGGCGTGTTGAAAGGNGAGGCCCATCGNCCAATCCCAGATCAAAATGAAGCGCGAANGCTNNTGCGTTGTGGGGTGATTGGATCACTNGTTCCATTAATTTCNGCNGCTGAAATTGCGGGTCTGCCTGTTCCTGTGACAAGCTCGATGNTCACGCTTGCTGGTGGNGTTCTGGNGGCNGATGTGGCGGCAGCAGGTCGGCGCTTAGACACTATTGGTATTCGTTCTCAAGACATTGANAAAGTGCGTCAAGCCATGGACGCCATTGCTACAGGACACAATTGATATGGATCAAGATCTTCAATCCATTGCTTCGGCNCGCCGCTGCGCTGANAAAGCTTTNCAAGCCTANCAGGATTTTCTCGGCACCAATCCAGAACATATTGATGCCATCGTAGATGCTATGGCNCNCGCTGTTGAACCNGAAGCTAAACGGCTGGGCCAAATGGCGGTNGAAGAAACTGGATATGGNAATGTCGAAGATAAGCGCGTCAAAAATCTNTTTAATGCGCTCTCTGTTGCCGATTTTCTGCGNAACGTTACAACACTNGGTATNTTATGGCGNGATGATGCNACAAANGTTGCNGCATTNGGGGAGCCCATGGGTGTTGTGGCGGCCCTTATTCCNGTNACNAATCCAACATCAACAATCATTTACAANGTATTATCNGCTGTNAAANCTGGTAATGCGATTGTNTGTGCTCCTCANCCNAGNGGGGTTAAATGTGGTCTGGAAACGGTATCAATAATGGCGCGCGCCGCNGANCAGTTGGGCGCACCAAAAGGGCTAATTCANTGTCTTGANCAGGTTACCATTGCCGGNACCGCNGAATTGATGAAACACNGACGNACATCTGTNGTNATGGCAACAGGTGGNCCAGGNATGGTCAAAGCTGCCTATTCAAGCGGTAAACCNACACTGGCTGTNGGAGCGGGCAATGTGCCCTGCTATGTNCATAAATCCATGGCTAAAGAGCTTGGNGAAGTTGCTGAAATGATNGTNACNTCNAAATCTTTTGATTACGGGACGGCTTGCGTATCCGAACAAGCGGTCATNGCGGATCCNGAAATTGCNCGCGAACTGCGNCATGAACTCAAACTCAAGGGTGCATATTTTTGCACNCCGGCAGAGTCAGATNGACTGGCAGAGACGATCTTTTTGGGNAGNCGCGCTATGGATCCCGAAAGAGTGGGGCAATCGCCTTATGTCTTGGCNGAAAAAAGCGGTTTTTCAATCCCNCCACGCACTCGATGTCTTGTGTCGGAAGAAAGTGAAATTGGNTGGCAGAGGCCTTTGAGTGCTGAAAAACTGAACCCTGTTCTTGCCTTTTATGAGGCGCGNGACAGCGATCATGGTATCGCGCTTGCACAGCAAATCTCGCGTTTTGAAGGTTGGGGACACTCATCTGTGATCCATTCGAATGATCCCAGCATAGTGGCAAAATTCTCATCTATTCCAACGGGTCGTGTTTTGGTCAANACGCCGGCGATCATAGGNGGNATGGGGTATTCTACGGATCTTGAGCCCTCCTTTATGTTGGGAACAGGTACCTGGTCAGGTTCGATTACGTCCGACAATGTCACAGCGCTTCACCTGATCAACATCAAACGCGTAGCTTATCAGAACCGTCCCTGGAGGGACATGTATGAGGAGTATGCAGAATGAGTAAGATTAACATTCGTGCACTAATGCAGATAGACAACTTGCAGCCAAAATTTGCCGCCTACAATGGGGCNACTGTTCAGGGCTCTGTGCCNCTTTCTGGCGATACGGTTCTTATNGGGGAATTTGCACCAGGNAACGGCGTTTTTTCTTTGATTGATCGTGCACTTAAGGCTTCAAGTGTTGAAGCCACTACGCAGATGGTGGAACGCGAATTTGGATTTTTTATTCTTCGCTCTCCTTCAAATGCTGAAGTGAGCGCTGCGCGCGATGCCATGCTTACAGAGCTCGGCGCATCTATGTCTGACCGCCTAAAGCCTGCCATCACGAACACGCAAATTATTACCAGCGTAGAGCCCTATCAGGCACAGCTTTTGAACAAATGGCGTAAAGGATCTTTGTTAGTCCCAGGCCAAACCTTGGGAATAATCGAATGTGCACCAGCAGCATATATTTCCATTGCCGCCAATGAGGCGGAAAAGGCGGCGGAAATCGATATGGTTGAAGTGCGCGCCGTTGGTCGCTTCGGACGCTTGTTTATTTCGGGTTCGGAAAATTCTGTGAAAACTGCAATTCAAGCTGCAACTACTGCCATCGAGGCAGTTGAGGGACGCGTGGAATAATGACGCAGTCGCGGGTCATCGGGGCAGAACATATTCAGGATGCCTATCAGCGGGGTCGTATTATTTTCGAAGTACTTTCTGGTGATATCGTCACGGACCTAGCAGTAGAAACAGCCACGCGTTTAGGTATTCGTCTAACGCATGGACCACTCGAGAAACCCGCCGTTGTTGAGATGGATGGCGCAAAGGCAATAACGCGAGGACTCTATCGGCGTTCTTCTCGTTGGGTGAGCCCGCACAAGTCGACACCGCGCCAACAGCGCCGGTTCAGCAAATTGGCCCTTGTGGGGGCAGGTGGCGTTGGCGGCAATGTCGCTCATCTGGCGGCAATGCAAAATATGGCTGATGAAATTACGTTGATTGATATAGTGCCAGGTATGGCCGCGGCGTTAGCGATGGATCTAAATCATGCAAGTGGTATAACGGGCGTGTCGGCGCGCTGCTTTGGCAGTGAAAATCTTGCCGATGTGACAGGTGCAGATGTTGTTGTAGTTACCGCAGGGGTGGCGCGCCGTCCGGGGATGACGCGTGCTGATTTGATAGATGTCAACAAACGTGTCATTCACTCTGCAGCGGAAGTCATCCGCATCCGCGCGCCCGATGCGGTCGTGATCGTCGTCACTAACCCTTTGGATGAAATGACACTTGAAATGCTCAAAATGACCCAATTTCCTCGTGAACAGGTGCTGGGCATGGCGGGTACCTTGGATTCTTCACGGTTTCGTAACGCTCTGGCTGGTGCCGCTGGTGTATCGCCTGAAGATGTGGAGGCCATTACACTGGGTAGCCATGGAGATGAAATGACGCCGATTCCTTCACTTGCGCGGATCAAAGGGCGGGCATTAGAGCGGTTTTTAAGTCTAGAGGAGATTGAGGCCTGTGTGGAGGATGCAGTCACCGGAGGTGGGCAGGTGGTTGCCCTCAAAAAATCTGGCTCTGCAACAATTGCACCAGCCCATGGGGTGGTTGAGCTTTTGGATCACATCCGCGGTGCACGGGTTGGTCCGGTCCCTGTCAGCGTGATGATGACTGGTGAATACGGGGTGCGAGATGTGGTTCTTGGAGTGCCGGCGCATCTCGGTGCATCGGGGCTCATTGAAGTCGAAGAGCTTCGCATTACAGAGCGAGAGCAGCAGAATCTGCATGCAGCGGCAGAGGCCGTCAGAAAACGGTTGGACCACTAAATGAGTATTCGCAAAACCAGCGGCGGTGGCCGGTTTGAAGAAATTGGATCCTACAGCCGGGCAAAACGGGTTGGGCCCTTTGTTTATGTAGCTGGCACCACCGCGATAGAGCCCAGCGGCAAGCTTCATGCTCCCGGTGATAGTTACGCGCAGACCCTCTATATTATTGGACGTATAGAAGACGCGTTGCGCGGAGTTGGGGCGGAGTTGCGCCATGTGATGCGCACTCGTGCTTATCTGACTGATCTAAGCAATGCTGGGGGATTTGTCCGGGCACATGGTGAAATTTTTAAAGGAATTGAGCCGGTTCTAACTGGCGTTGAAGCGGGGCTGACGCAACCTGGAATGATGGTTGAAATTGATGTCGATGCAATTGTGCACGACGCTGACGGTAGGATAGCTTATTGAAGGTTAAGTTCCAAAATAGGCTTCAATCAAACGATTGTCTTGACGAAGTTCATCGGCGGTGCCTTCTATCTGCATCTTGCCAGCTTCAAGTACATAAATCCGTTCTGCTAAAGTCATCGCAAAATTTGCATTTTGTTCTGTAATTACAACGGTCAGCCCGAAATCATCACGCATTCGGCGCAAAGACACAGCAATTTCCTGACAGACTTTGGGGGCCAAGCCGATCGTTGGCTCATCCACAAGCAATAAATTTGGTGAACTCATAATAGCTCGCCCTAGTGAAACCATCTGGCGCTCTCCGCCGGATTGCGTCGCGGTCTCTTGCGTTTCGCGCTCTGCTAGTTTTGGAAATAAGGAATAGACCTGCGAAAGATTTGCACTCGTATTTTCTCTAGCTGTAAAGGCTCCTACCAATAGATTGTCTTTGACGCTCATATAGGGAAAAAGGTTAAAGCGCTCAGGTGCGTATCCAATACCACTTTTGACAATGTAGGATGTTGCTTTACCTGATATATCCTGCTCATCAAATTCAATCCGACCTGTTTGGCTTACCATACCCATAATGCTATCTAAGAGTGTGGACTTTCCACTTCCGTTAGCCCCAACTATAGCAATTATTTCACCCTTTTCGACTGAGAGCGACACGTCACTAAGCGCTTGGGCTTTTCCATAAAAAGCGTTAAGTGATTGAATACTTAGATAACTCATTACTCTTGTCCTAAATAAGAGGCGCGTACAGTATCATCATTGATAACATCACTGAATATACCTGCTGTGATCATTCTCCCACGTTCTAGGGCAATCACGTAATCTACCAGAGGTTCCAGCGCGGGAAGGTCATGACTGACCATCAACAACGTAAATCCTTTCGCACGCAAGTTTTGAATGAGGGAGCTAATCTGTGCAATCTCGCCAGTTGTAAGACCTGCAAAAACCTCATCCAACAACAGAACTTTTGCCCCAGTTGCGATGGTGCGGGCAAGCTCAAGTTTGCGCAAATCACCCATCGATAAATCAGATGCCGGCTTTTTTAAATCATCTTCCACAAAACCTACATCGAGCGCCAGTTGAGCTTCCCGATCTTGATTTGGACCTTCGATGAGCATGCGCCAAATGGAATTGGGCATTAGGCCCACGCGAATGTTTTCCAATACTGAGAGATCCATAAATGGACGGGGAATTTGATAAGTTCGGCTGACACCGAGGCGAATGCGCTCTGCTGTTGGCAATTTGCCAAGGTCTTTGCCAAAAAGTGAAATCTGTCCCGATGTTTGTTTTAATTCCCCCATGATTTGATTAAACACAGTGGTTTTTCCTGCCCCATTTGGGCCAATAATTCCAACAGATTGCCCTTCTTTAACATCAAAACTTAGATCATCAGTTGCTGTTAGCCCACCAAAAGTTTTGACAAGGTTTCTTATTTCAAGGGAGTTTGTCATTTAAACGATCCGCCCCTTATTATTTGCCAGCTGTTCATAATTAAAGCGTAAATTCCCTTGGGCTGATACATGTAGACCAACAGTGCGATGCCCCCATAGATAAAATAGCGTTCTGCACCTGGTAAAAATGGGCGGAGGTATTCCAATAGAAAAGTAAGAAAAAATGCACCAATGATGGGGCCGACGATTGTCGACGCGCCTCCGATCAAAGCAGCAACAATAATAGTAAAGAGAAAATTTATGTCGAAAAGTGCACGCGGCGCAATGGAACCGAGGTAATGGACATAAAATGCACCACCAAGCCCTGCCACAAAGGCGCTGCTCATAAAGGCAAACATTTTTAGTTTAGTAACTGAAAGCCCACTTCCTTCCACTGCACTTTCATTGAGCCCTATTGCCGTGAGTGCCGTTCCAATTCGGGTACGCAGTAACAGCCAAGATGCAACCGCAATGATAAACATCAAAAAAGAACTGAAATAAAATCCATTGACTGCCCCGCGCGTCAAGGTTTGGATACCTGACATACCACGGGTTCCGCCAGTCAGGTCGGGGCGTATAACCTGGACCAGCTGATACATAAGCTCCATAAATGCGAGGGTTACTAGGGCAAAATAGCTACCCTTTATGCGCAGTGCGGGTAATAGGACAATCAGTCCACCAATCATCGTCACGATGACAGCAATTGGGATTGCGATTTCAACCTCAATGCCAAACCGTTTTGTGAGAATGGCACTTGTGTAGGCGCCAATCCCAATTAGGAAAGGATGACCAAAACTGATGTATCCGGTTCGACCAGAAAGTAAGTCCCAGCTTATTGCAAAGATTGCTAGATAATTAGCGAAAATAAGTGTGCGTAACGTTCCCTTGCTCACCAATTCTGGAAGAAGCGCAAGACCCAATGCAAATAGGCTCCATGCTAAAAAGTGATACCACTTCAGACCCATGCTATAATTCCTCGCGTCCAAAAAGTCCTTGAGGACGAAGAACTAGAACAATAATGATCAATCCCATTGTAAACACCCCGCGCAGTTCTGGCGCGAGCAGTGAAACAACAATTACTTCCATAAATCCCACGATATGGGCCACAATTAACGTACCAATGATGGATCCAATTCCACCAACGATTACAACAGCAATAGAAATGATTAATGGGGCGACCCACATAGAAGGGGCAAGCTGCGTATAGCTTGCAAAAAACACTCCGCCAAGCGCGCCAAGACCACCTGAAAGCGCCCAGGTGATGAAGTTTACCCGATCTGTTTCGATTCCGCAGATGGCTGCACCTTTCGTATCCATAGATACTGCTTGCATGGCTCGACCAATATCTGTCCTTCTTATAAAAACATAAAGGGAGAGTAAAATTGCCCAGCTAGCTAGTGTTGCAATCAGCATATTATAGGTTACTGGCGCACCAGCAACATAGACAACGCCGCCAATTATTGGCTGTAATATTTTGGAGCTGTCTCCAAACATCAAGATCACGCCCGCCTGTAAAATAACGGCAAGAATAAGGGTAGAAATTTCAATTGCAATGTGGTTGCCTTTGAGGGGCTTAACAATCAGGAGAAACTTTAGGACGCCTACAAAAACGCCAAATAGTACAGCCATAAAAACAACTATCAACTTTGGAATATCAATGCCTTGGCTAGCCCAAAAATAGAAATATCCGCCGAGCATAAGATAGGCACCATAGGCGAGATTGAGCGTCCGTCCAACGCTGAAAATTAATGTAAACCCGACGGCAATCAGCGCGTAAAGGCCACTTAATAACATGCCTTGAATCAAAATTTGCAACATTCATTTGGCCTTAGCGCTTTAATAGCGGGGCAGGATAGCGCGAGCCGCTACCCTGCTTAGACTTTTAATTTTTGATCCAGCTTGGCACTTCAAACTCTGTGTTTGCGTATTCAAACGGATAAACCACTCCAACGGTTCCATCTTCTTTCCATTGAACAACAACCATAGATGGCTGTGCGTTATCGAAAGGTGGAGTAAGATCAAACAACGCATTTTGCGGATATGTACGACCTGTTACAGGTTCCACTTCACCATGCTGCCAGAACCCATAGCGAAGCCAAAGTTCGCCATCTTTTTCAAGCTTCAGATCTTGTTTTAGCATTGCAGCATTCCAAGCCTTTACATCCTTGAAACCACCGGCTTCTTCAGCAGCAGCCATAGCCTGCTTTAAGCCGTGAAAGGCATTAAACCCATTAAAATGGGGCATGGAAGGCCGAGTTGAGTATTTGGCTTGGTAGTCAGAGACGAATTGCGCACTCACTGGATCAAGGTCAAACCCAACGGAGGGTACGGGTGATAGGGTCGAGATACCTCCACCGGCACCCCCTGTATCCTCCCAGTATTCCATACCAAAAGCTCCCACGTTCACACCTGTCATTGCCATTGGGACCTGAAGCTTCACATATTGTGATGAAATCACCTGTGGGTTCACCGTAGACACTTGATAAATGAAATCCGCACCAGATGCTTTGGCTTTGCTAAAGATCGGACCAAAATCGACTGTATTGATGTCATAGGTTATGATTTCTTTTACCTCAATGCCGGCCACAGGACCAAGTGCATCGGTCACAAGCCCTGTGATTGCTTCACCAAAGGCCGTGTCTTCAGCAAGAATTACGACGCTTTCCCAGCCCATTTTTGCCTTAAGAACATCCGCACCAAAATTTATATACAGCGTGGCTAGAGCCTCGTCAGATGCGATATTCATAAAATAAGGAGCCATGGTTTCGGGATCCTCAACAACCATATCGATAATGCCAATATATGATGTCCATGTATCCAGCGTTGGGATTTGATATTCTTGCATCCTTGGCAGCCAGCCCAGTGAGACATCATCAATGCAACCGGAAATAATGAAATCTACTTCCTCGGTTTCGGCTAAATATTCATAAGCCTTAACTCCTTCGGTCACATCTTCGCCAGTATCCGCGGTTACAAGCGTGATCTGGTGCCCCATAACGCCGCCAGCAGCGTTCAAATCTTCAATCGCCATTTCTGCACCCCTGAGCGTTGAAAGCCCAGTGTCAGATGAAAGCGAGCCAATAAAGCCGACCTTAATCTCTGCAAATGCGGTTGAAGCAAAAAGTGATACAGCCAGGCTCATGCCTAGCCCTTTTCCAAAACTCATGATTTCCTCCCATGTCTTACAGTGTATTCTGTATACAGTATACAAATTTTGGTTTCTCGCAAATCTTTTTTTGTGTCAAAGATATTTCCTGGGGACAAAATTTGACCGTCTTAACCGTAATCGTAGTTATGTCTAATTTGACTTTGCTTCTCTTTCAACGACACAAACATGCCAGCGCTGTTGCGCTGAAATCAAAGAAATCTGTTATAATCTTGGCCGGCATTGCTTTTAAATTATTCCCATTTTCCGACCGTTGCGCCGCCTTCCATGGGAAGGGCTGCGCCGTTTATAAACCCAGCCTCGTCAGAGGCCAGAAACAGAGTTGCGGCGGCAGCTTCTTCCAAAAGACCAATGCGCTTAAGCGGGTAGGCGTTATGTTGGCGGCGGATGCCTTCATCTTGGTCTCCATTCACGGCAAAGCCCACTCGCGTCATATCCGTTTCAATCACGCCAGGGCAAAGAGCATTGACGCGTACATCAGGGGCAAGTTCCATTGCCATTGATCTTGTCAGGTTTACAACTGCGCCCTTAGAGGCACAATAGGCAGTCGTATTGGGATACCCATTAAGGCCAGATTCAGAGGCGATATTCACAATCACACCTTTGGAGGTTTTCAACGCACCAAGTGCTGCTTGAGTAGTGAAATATAGCGCTTTTACATTTGAATCCATGACAGCGTTCCAGATTGCTTCGCTTGTGTCTTCAATAGACCCTTTTTCAAATATCCCAGCGTTATTGACCAATACGTCAAGCCCACCAAAGCTTTTGACTGCGGTTTGCACGGCGCTTTGGCATCCAGCAACTGTGCTTAAATCGGCAATCGCCATATGTGATCCGGCCAATTTGGTTTGCGCAGTTTCTACACCTGACTTGGTGCGTCCATTTAAGGCGACCAAAGCACCTTCCTGATGAAAGGCTTTCGCAATCGCAAAGCCAATACCGCGCGTTGCGCCTGTGATAAGCACGCGCTTTCCCGCAAACCTGCATGAAGTAGGCATCAGTTTGACTTTGGTTTGCAAACGAGTTGCTCGCAATCTTTGATCAAGAACTCCACTCTAAGCTTTGCCTCTTTGATGAGTTTTCTCATTTGCCATTCTTCATTTCTAAAGTCGTACTTGCTACAGCAATAATGCGTGCGTGAGATACTACATTCATACACCTTCATTTTATCTCCCATTGGTTTTGGGTGGCTAAACCCATTTCCCTAGCGAAAAGAGTACAGTCTAACAGCAATAAATCAATGAAGATTGTTTATTTTTGGTGTGCCGTAAAATTCACACGCGCAATCAGCGGCTATCCGGTTTGCGTTGTGTCCCCTTTATCAGGCGTAGGGGGGGGCGTGGTTAAAAAACAAGCAGGACAGGGTGTTAAGATACTGCTCTCACATTTTTTGGACTGAGGTGCAAAGTAACTCTTTTATTTTCTGACAGAAAGTCTTTTTTTTTATTTATCAAGGGATCACCAAGATGGACTGGTTCGAGCAACAGAGCTAGACTATATTTTAGAAAACTTTGGAGGTTGATATGAAAAAAGGTTATTTAATGGCTAATCTAAGAGTAGATGATCCTGAAATTTTTAAGCAATTTTCATCAGTGGCTCTTCCACTAATTGAAAGATTTGGTGGGAAGCTTTTGGCAAGAGGGCCAGATGCAGATCGCCATGAGGGTACTGTAAGCGGTATAGTAACGCTAATAGAATTTGAAAGCAAAGCTGCCGCTGAAAACTTTTATTTCAGCGATGAATACAAAGCAGCCAAGGCAATTAGGGATAAAGGAGTTGATACTGACCTTATGATTATTGAGGGGCTGTAAATTAAGAAAATGCCTTAATTGAAGAAACAAGGCCCTTACTTTAGCGCGGAGGTCAAAAACTAACGGCGGTTAGGTTGGTAGGATACTGCTGTCACAATTTTTTTGATAAAGGTTAGTAAAATCTTTAGCTAAGAATTTCTTTGGACTTTGGGAATATTTGTTTTTCTAATACTGCTTCTTGAATTGTTCGCTAAATTCTTCAAGGCATTTACCCTATTGGTCGTAGACGGGTGTGTGGAGAAAAGCCTGTCGTGTTTGTGAGCATGTAAAGGGTTTATAATAAACATGTGAGCTGTTGAGGGGTTTCTTTCAGCACTATGGTTGTCAATTTTTTTTGCAAAACCTTCGATGCGTTGTAACGCAGATGCAAGCCACATTGGATTGCCGCATATCTCAGCTCCAACTCTGTCTGCTTCATACTCTCGGCTACGACTAATAGCCATTTGGATAAGAGAAGCTGCTAGTGGAGCAAGGATCATCATAGCCAATATACCTAAAAAGCCCATTTGATTATTTCTCCTGTTTCCGAAGAACATCATAAAATTAGCAAGCATGGAAATAGCACCCGCAAATGTGGCTGCAACAACCATAATGGTGGTATCTCTGTTCTTAATATGGGCTAATTCATGTGCCATAACGGCTGCTATTTCCTCTTTTGTAAGTCGAGAAAGCAGACCTGTAGTGGCTGCTACTGCAGAGTTTTCGGGGTTTCTCCCAGTTGCAAAAGCATTAGGTTGTTCGTTTGGTATTTCATAAACTTTAGGTATAGGTAAGTTTGCATTTTTAGCTAACTTGGCCACCATTTTGTGTAATGGATCGGAGGATGGCAATGGAGCTGCCTTATACATCCTGAGAACCATTTGATCTGAATTATACCAAGCAAATGCATTCATCCCTACAGCAAANAAAAGTGNTACTATCATGCCTTCTAGGCCNCCCATGGCTACACCTGCGAAACCAAATANAGCTGTCATTGCAGCCATTAAGATGAAGCTTTTCATCATTACAANTTCNCTGAAACTAANATCGATAGATAGATATGAAGCTTTATAAAGTTTTCAATCCTTAATATTATTTTGCTTTTGAAAACTTCTTTTGGCAGAAATTAAATAAAGGCCATTCTGAAATAGATTAGGAAGAACAATGCAGTCACATTTTTTTAAAAATGTTTGAGACAATTTTAGCTAAANATATTGATGCTTTTGAAAGTTACATGCACCCAGAATTTATATCTGTTTCAGAGTTTGAAATGTCTACNAGAGAAGACTTCCTGGCCGAGATGAAGGAATGGTTTGATGATGAGACTTTTGATTTGAGACATGCAAATTTGGTTATTGTGGCTGATAATCCAGATATGCATAGCTTCCAATATGAACGTAACATAGATGGAAAAAGAGTAAGAATAACAAACGTAGCACTAATCAGAGATAAAAAGCTTTGGCGGCACATCATTAACTATGTACCGCTAGATTAAATGGGTGGGGGCAAAAACTAGCAGCGGTTAGGTTACTAAGATACTGGTCTCACATTTTTTCTAATTAACGTTTGGATGTAAATTGACTACTAAAGTTTTACATTAGAAATTCTTTATTGCAACGATACCTTGCTCTGGACATGGTTGTCCCCGCTCTGCTAGGAGGCACATATAACACAGGCAAATCAAGCTATGGAATTTGAATTTTTATTAACTTCTTTTGTTGCTCTTTTTATCATTATTGACCCCATCGGCCTTACTCCAGTTTTCATAGCTATTACCCAAGGAATGGATGACACGCTTAGGCGTAAGGTCGCTTTGCGGTCTGTATTAGTATCAGCATTTTTTATTTCATTGTTTATAGCGGGTGGAGAAACAGTACTAGGGTTTATTGGTATTTCAATGCCTGCGTTTCGTATTGCTGGGGGAATTTTGTTATTTCTAACGGCTCTAGATATGCTTTTCCAAAGGCGGTCAAAAAGAAGGGAAAACCAAACTGAGCAAGAGCTTATTGATGACCCATCTGTATTTCCTTTGGCAATACCATTGATAATTGGTCCTGGAGCTATCGCTACGGTTATTTTGATCGCAGGAGCAAAACCTGGCTTGGTTGGAGTTGCATCTACTGTGCTTGTTACTGCCTCGGTTTTGTTAACGGTTTTTGTTTTCTTCTCTGCGGCCAGTAGTGTTGAGAAACTATTAGGCAAGACAGGTATTGATGTTCTTACTAGGCTTTTGGGAATGCTTTTAGCAGCCCTTTCAGTGCAGTTTGTTATCGAAGGTCTTGTTGAGTTTTTCCCTCAGTGAATTAAGTAGGCCGCGGATAAAAACTAGCAGCGGTAAGGTTGCTAAGATACCTCTCTAACATTTTCTTCACACAGAGTTTTTAGTCATTCAAAGTCACCCCTTTAAACCCAGAACTATTTCCGCAGTTTGAGGTGCAAAACAATAAAGGTCTCAACTCGACTAAGGGGGACTAACAGGGAAAAGGTTATAGCGAGTTGAGACGCAATATTTAAGACTGCTGGCCTAAGCACAGGTCTTAAATATAGTAAGCTCTTTTATTGTTGTAGTAACACTTAGAAGAAGCTTCGCTTGACTTAACCATCCAGTTAGCAAAAGCATTTAATGCTTTTCTCATTGGTTTACTCCTTAACAACTTATGATCAACATGTAAGATTGCGAAAGCCTATGAGGTAGATGCATTTCTGCATTCCCGCCATGCGTTTAGCGAAGAGCTTAAACCCTCAACTAAAAACTCAAAAGTAGTAGACAAAATGTGCCATCAGCCCAGTAAATCTTATACAGCTTCTTTCTGGGCTTAATGTGCTTCTCTAGCTTACTAAATTACTCTTTGAAGTTAAGCATTGGTGTTATTCGGATAGCTCATCCATTGTATATAGTTTATAGACACAACCATTGTCCTTATCCCATTGCACTTCTTCCTCTGTACTTAGAAAAGCGCCCATACCACTCATATCTGTGATATTGCCAAGCCAGATAAACTCATTGTTACCAGCATCTGTTAGCTTCCACTCTGAGCAAAACTCACTAGCTCCTCTTGCCATGTTATGCTTAACTCTGGCTCTTAATGTTTCTACACCAGTGGCTATTGTTCCATGGATGCACATATTCATTTATAAACTCCTATTTAAAATAAAACTAAATCCAGTAAGTTCTTAAAGTCTATTTACCCTCAAACGTATTCTAATTTCAGTCAGATTAAGAGTGCTTCTATAGCTATCGATAAGGCTAATACAGGGCCAACGTTGAGTTGCTAGCCCTGCATAGTTTTTGTTAATTGATTTCCACCATGCCAAAAGCACGGTCCAGAGTGCCAAGTTTGGATGCCTCAACGAGCATTTTCTGAAACTTTTCAGTCATCCCCACTTCATCTGTGCCTCTTCCGAGTGTCTTCATATCCGGAGCGGAATAAACAACTAAAAGTCTTTTCATGTCCTCTGCAATTACTGGAACCCACATTGTAATATTAACATTATGACCCTTTAACATTTCTTTAATACCTGGAACCATGTCAGCAGCTTTACTCAAATTTTCTCTTGGAACTACGTACTCACGCACCATTGCTGCAGTATCATTCGGATTGGCTTCTCCTGCGAGTACTCGTGCAAGTTCTGGACCTGTTACATGAGCAGATGGAGTTAACTCACGTTCTTCCGCAAGTTTCGCAAATGCAATGTCATTCATGAGATTATTTGAAACTTCCATGCTATGCTCCATAGATTGAAAGTATGCATAGAGGTGAAAGGTACCGGCGCCATAACCGCCAAGCACCTGCGTGATTTCAACGCTAGTGGCGCCACAACGTGAGATTATCCCTGCAGCGGTTCTCATCCTGCTCAGCGCCATTTCACGTTTTCCAACAATAGGGGTACTTATTCTTCTTGAAGCAAACATTCTAGACTCCTTTTGATTACAGTAAAAATAGGAAATTTAGGCTAATAATAATTTTTAAAAAATATATAAAATTTTTGTGTGACGTTAAGTCAGTTCACAGAATTTAAAAGTTTTGCCTACTTAGTACGCATTCTCCAAAACCTGAAGTCTTTCTTCTATTTCAGTCAACTCCAGAATGCGTCGGTAGCTATCGACAAGTCCCATGACACGTGTTGCTTCAATAGGTGTAAGTTCACCCTCACTGACGGCTGTTAGAAAACAATGAGCTGCTCTAGAAGCATCCATACTACCCTTCGTTTCAGGTAAGGAAAAGAATACTGGATATTTATTTTTTATAGATGGGAAAACCAGTTGAATTTCTAGCCAGTGTGACTAGCCAGTATTAAGACATACGAAATCAGAAGTGATACCTATTAAGAGAATTTACTTGGAAAAATCTTGTATCGATATAGTTTTATGATTTGATTGGCTATATTACTTTCTGACGAATTAAATCGAAGGGCCTAAAAAGATGATTGGTATTAAACGCATTTTGACAAATAGGTTACTTTTGTTTTTTGGGTCGATATCTTTTATCTTTTTTACAATCAAAGGAATTGTTTGGCTTTTAATATTTTATTTCGTCAGAAAGTAATATTG
>PBLM01000002.1 GCA_002721775.1 Rhodospirillaceae bacterium
TCGCTGGCATTGCCCGTGTCATAACCGTCTGACATAATGATCACCACTGTTCTTCGCCCTGCAATTCGGCGTGCATATTGCTCATTAAATGTACGCAGGCTCGCGCCGATTTTGGTACCACCACCGAAACCTCGTGCCATCATTGATAATCGGTTGACAGCACGCAGTGTATCCTTATCACGCAAAGCGTCACTAACACAAATCAAGCTGGTATGAAACAGAAACGCATCAGTTCGTTGGTCATTTCCGATTAATCCTTTTATGAAGGATAGAAACACTCGGGCATATAGCTGCATTGATCCCGATACATCCAAAATACTGACAAGATGGACTGGCCGTTCGGGTCGCCGTCGTCGCAAAAGCTGCAGCGGCTCGCCTCCGGTGGCCACGGACCTACGCATTATCCGCCTCATATCCAGACCGCTTCCATGCTGCGCCGCTTTACGTCTTCTGGATCGGCGGTAACGGATAGCAGCGGCAATTCGCCTAGCGGTTTCGGCGGCATAGGCCTCATCCTCTGGCAGGATAAACTCCCGCATATCAGCCGCATTTTTATTGACGACCTCAGTTGCCACTAGCTTGCCTTCACCTGAAGTTTCCACTTCGCCTTCATTATCATTATCGGGCGTATCAAGGTTTCCAGCACCAGCTGCTGATGTAGAGTGCATCATTTGTGATAGGTTGGTGAAGCTATGTTTTTGTTCATTTCGAGTCTGCGTTTGCTTTTGCTCTTGGCTTTGTTTGCCGCTATTTAGCCAATAAGCGTCAAACAAGTCGTCAAACTTCTCGAAGCTCTCGCCGTCATTGGAACAGACCGCCTTCAGAGCCAGCCTTACGTCTTTCACCTTACTAAGATCAACCAGCCGTATAGCTTTAAGGCTGGCTTCAGTTTCTGGCATGCCGGCCCGCACGCCATGATCGCGCAGATGCCGGGTGAAATCCCCCATCCGTTCAATAATCTTGGCGCGGGTCAGAAAGCGCGTAACAGCCATTATCCCGCTCCACCGGCTAGTCTTTGAGCTACTTCGGACGGAATAGATGCCTGATCAGCCTCTGTCTTGAGCAGACATACAAGCGAAGCCTGTAACAAAACAGGGTCAGATGTTATGTCATTGATGCCTAAGCCTGCCAAAGCGGCAGCCCAATCTAGCGTTTCGGCAATACCTGGTTTTTTTTCCAGATCCTCTTTACGCAGGCTCTGCACAAAGCCCACAATTTGCGCCGCAAGTTCTGGGCCTATATTTGGGTGGCGCGTGCCCAGAATAGCCATCTCGCTGGCCCGGTCAGGATAAGGGATATAATTGTAGATACAGCGTCGCCGCAACGCATCTGATAGGTCGCGCGTGCCATTTGCCGTTAACACCACTATCGGCTTGCTGGTTGCGTGTATAGTGCCAATTTCTGGAATGGTGACTTGAAAGTCAGACAAGAGCTCCAGAAGATAGGCCTCAAACTCTTCATCGGCACGATCAATCTCATCAATCAGCAACACTGGCGGCTTGGTTTGCTGTATGGCGCGCAACAGAGGGCGTTCCATAAGATAAGCCGATGAAAAAATGCGAGTTTCGATGTCCTCAAGCTGTGTGCCTGTATCTGCTGATGCACGGATGGATAACAGCTGGCGCTGATAATTCCATTCATAAATCGCTGCTGCCGCATCTAGCCCTTCATAGCACTGCAGCCTGATTAATTCAGTACTATTTATGGTAGCTAGTGTCTTTGCAATCTGGGTTTTGCCTACACCTGCATCCCCTTCAAGCAAAATGGGACGCTCTAGATTTAGGGCAATATGAACTGCCATTGCAAGTTCCGCTGAGGCAATATAGCCCTCAGCTGCTAAGTTCGTTTGTAGTGTTTGCCAAGTCATATAAGAATGGGGCAGAGGAGGCATGTCCCCCTCTGCCGGTCCTTTGGTTAATCATGCAGCCCGAGGTTATTAGCGGTCTTCCATATTCGCCAATGGTCATGCGGCATATGGCTTTGTGTCAGACCAAAGCTTTTAAACGCATCATGTACGGCATTCGAAAATGCTGGCACACCACCTACATTTGGGCTTTCACCGACGCCCTTTGCCCCAATCGGATGATGCGGGCTCGGGGTTTCAGTGAAGTCCGTCTGGTAATTTGGCGTCTCCCATGCTGTAGGTACAAAAAAGTCCATTAATGTGCCTGTGGTAACGTTGCCCTGCTCGTCATAGGCAATTTCCTGCCCCATAGCGATTGCCAACGCTTCAGTAAGACCGCCATGTACCTGGCCTTCAATGATCATCGGATTAATACGAGTGCCACAATCATCCAGCGCGTAGACTTGTCGGATTTCAGTGGTTCCAGTATCAACATCTATCTCCATCACACAGATATAGGCGCCAAACGGATAGGTCATGTTTGGCGGGTCATAATAACTCACCGCCTCCAGACCAGGTTCTACACCCGGGATGGCCTGATTATAAGAGGCAAAAGCGATTTCCTTCATCGTCTTGAAACGTTCTGGTGCCCCTTTCACAACAAACCGGTCAACATCCCATTCGACGTCATTATCATGCACTTCAAGTAGGTAGGCCGCGATCATCTGGGCTTTGGCGCGGATTTTCCGGCCGGCCATAGCCGTTGCGGCGCCCGCAACTGGTGTTGACCGTGACCCATAGGTGCCCAAACCATATGGCGCAGTGTCAGTGTCACCTTCTTCCAGCGTAATATCATCAGCCGGAATGCCAATTTCTGTGGCCAGAATTTGTGCAAAAGTTGTGGCATGGCCCTGACCTTGTGAGATTGTGCCTAATCGGGCAATAGCTGAACCTGTTGGGTGAATTCGGATTTCGCACGAATCAAACATCCCCAGCCCCAGAATATCACAGTTTTTGACCGGACCAGCGCCAACAATTTCAGTGAAGTGGCTCAAGCCAATCCCTATCAATTTGCGAGTTTCGCCGCGATGAAATGCCTCTAGGCGGTCTGCCTGCTCTTTGCGCAGTCCTTTATAATCCACCGCTTTCAACGCTTTGTCCCATGCTGTATGATAATCACCGGAATCATATTCCCATCCCAGCGCAGACTGATAGGGGAACTGATCCTTGCGGATAAAGTTCTTGATCCGCAATTCGGCAGCATCCATCCCTAACTTGATCGCCAAAACTTCGATCATCCGCTCAATGAAATAGGCAGCCTCAGTCACGCGGAACGAGCAGCGATAGGCAACACCGCCTGGAGCCTTGTTGGTATAAATACCGTCGACGGCCAAATAAGCTGTCGGAATGTCATAGGACCCCGTGCAGATATTCATAAACCCGGCAGGAAATTTTGTTGGATCAGCACAGGCATCAAAGGCGCCATGATCAGCTGTGGTATGACACCATAGACCTGTTATCTTGCCATCTTTTGTTGCTGAAATTTTTCCTTTCATCCAATAATCGCGGGCAAACGCTGTCGCCATCAGATTATCCATCCGATCTTCAATCCATTTTACCGGAACGCCGGTTACGATTGACGCTACAATGGCACAGATATACCCAGGGTAAACCCCAACCTTGTTGCCAAAACCACCGCCAATGTCCGGTGAAATAATTCGGATATTATGCTCAGCAATGCCGGAAATCAAAGATGCTACGGTCCGCACAGCGTGCGGGGCCTGAAATGTTCCCCAGACGGTCAGCTTGCCATTGACCTTGTCCATTGATGCCACACAGCCACATGTTTCCAGGGGGCAAGGGTGTGTGCGATGATAATAGACCATTTCTTCGGCAACGACGTCAGCTTCTGATAAGACAGCTTCTGTCGCCATGCGGTCACCAGATTCCCAAGTGAAAATATGGTTTGGATGGCGTCTAGGGCCATGAGCACCTTCTTTCTTCTCGGCAATATCTTCACGCAGAATCGGCGCCCCATCTGTTTCCGCCTTGAAGGGGTCAACTAGAACCGGCAATTCTTCATATTCGACAACAACCGCCTGAATGCCATCATCAGCAACATAGCGGTCATCAGCGACAACAAAGGCAACTTCTTGTCCCTGGAACAGAACCTTGCCATCAGCCAGAACCATCTGCTTGTCACCAGCCAAGGTTGGCATCCAATGCAAGCCAAGCGGCTCTAAGTCGGCGGCGGTTAATACGGCATGGACACCTGGGATCGCCAATGCCGCTTCAGTATTGATAGATTTGATCCGCGCATGTGCGTAAGGCGAGCGCACAAAATCACCAAACAGCATGCCTGGTAGCTTCATATCATCGACATAATTGCCTTTGCCTTGGGTAAAGCGGGCATCTTCGACACGTTTGCGTGATGTTCCCAGGCCGTTCAACGCGGCCATACGGTCTTCTTTTACAGGCGTAGATTCATTCATTGTGCAGCCTCCTTTACTTCATTCATTTTGTCTGCCGCTGCCAGAATTGCTTTCACGATATTCTGGTATCCGGTACACCGGCATAAATTGCCAGACATACCAAACCGCACTTCTTCTTCAGTTGGGTTGTTGTTTTCCTGCAACAATCGGTAAGCACGTGTGATCATGCCAGGGGTACAATAGCCACATTGCAACCCGTGATGTTCTTTGAACATTTCCTGCAATACATGCAAGCCATCAGGTGAGCCAAGACCCTCAATGGTGGTGATCTCAGCACCTTCAGCCTGAGCGGCGAATACGCTGCATGACTTTACTGACATACCATTCATATCAATTGTGCAAGCCCCACAATGTGATGATTCGCACCCGACATGCGGACCGGTAATGTTTAACTCTTCCCGCAAAACATGGATCAGTAACTGGCGGGGTTCAGTTAAGACGTCAACTTCCTTGCCATTCACCTGCATGTTTAAATGTGTTTTTCCCATTTCTTCCTCCCAAACTAGGCCCGCGCGATTGCGCTGTTTATGGCTTTTTTGACGATGATGCCAGCTACATGTTTTTTGAATTCAACCGGACCACGTGTATCTGCAACAGGATCAGACGCATCTACCGCTGCTTTGACTGCAGCTTTGATAGCTGAGTCATCCAGCGTGCTACCAACCAATGCGTCAACTGCATCTTCACAATAAATCGGGGTATCTGACAAATTGGTAAGCGCTACAGATGCAGCTGAACATTTGCCTGCCTTAACACTGATCAATACGCCAGCTGCCGCGGTTGCATAATCGCCTATTTTGCGCTTTTGCTTTTCATAGGCATAGCCGCCGGAAGGAGCGTCGAAAGATATAGCTGTCAGAATTTCATCATCTTCGCGTGCGGTGAAATAAGCTGCCTCGTAGAATTCACGCGCTTGAACAGTGCGGTTGCCATCGGCACCTGTCAAATAATAAGTTGCATCCAGCGTCTGCATCAGCCCCGGCATGTCATTAGCAGGATCACCGTTGGCAACATTGCCACCAATTGTTCCCAAATAGCGGACTTGTGGATCAGCAATTTGCAATGATGCTTCGCGGATCAATGGTACGGCTTTGGCTAATGGCTCGTCAGAGATCAACTCATGCTGGGTTGTCATCGCGCCAATAGTGACGGTCCCGCCATCAATGGAAATGCCCTTCAACGATTCTATGGCGCCTAAATCAATTAAATGAGAGATATCTGTCATCCGCTGTTTCATTATAGGTATTAAACTATGCCCGCCGGCAATTACGCGAGCTTCTTCACCCCACTCGGTTAGCAGGCTGATTACCCCATCGACACTTTCAGGTTTATGATACTCAAATGAACTAGTTATCATGGTCTATCTCCCCAATTTTTTGAATTTTATTTTAAAGACGTTTTGTCCTTCCTATCTCTATTATGCTGTTTGCTATTTTCATAAAACTTTCATTTAATTACAGCTTATTTTACGGACATCATTCCACAATCACTGCATCCAACTTTTTCACAATATGGCGAAAAACTAGACTAATTTGGTCTAGTTTTACCTTGATAACTTTCTAATTTTCTTTTATCGTTTACCACTAAACTTTTGTGGTTCACCGTCTAATCTTCAGCCCTAAAAGACTGTTCACAGCCAATCCAAATGTTTGGCGGATCCACCCTCAATCACATGATTCACCTGATAATCCCTCTAGGATCTTAAAATCCAATCCAAGCTTTGGCTTGCAGTGGCTCTAGGTTTACCTCAAAATGCAAATATTAACAGCTTTCCAAAGAAAAAATTATATAATCTCAAGGATTGGAAGTATCGCTCCATTTCATGTGTAAGGAATTAAAAATTGAATAAATTTGACTTTTATATCAACGGCCAATGGGTAAAGTCATCGGGAACAGAGACAGTTGATGTTATAAACCCCGCAACAGAAAAGGCTGTTGCCGAAATCTCATTGGGCGATTCCGTGGATGTTGACAGGGCTGTTACCGCAGCCCGCAAGGCGTTCCGAAGCTATTCGCAAACGCCAGTAGCAGAGCGAGTAGATTTGCTGACAACGATCAGGGAAATTTATAAGCGACGCTTGGATGACGTCGCTGATGCTATTCAGAGCGAAATGGGTGCACCAAGCCATTTGGCTAAAGGGCCTCAAGCCATGGTTGGCCTTGCGCATCTAAAGGCAGCTATACGCGCGCTCAACAATTATGAATTTGAATATATGCATGGAGATTTTCTTATCCGGCATGAACCTATAGGCGTTTGTGGTCTAATTACGCCATGGAATTGGCCGGTAAATCAGGTGGTCTCAAAGTTGGCACCTTGTGTTGCCTCCGGTTGCACAGCTGTTCTCAAGCCATCTGAAATCGCACCTCTTTCATCTCTAGTTATCGCTGAGATAATGGACGAGGCGAAAGTGCCTGCTGGTGTTTTTAACCTCATAAATGGCATGGGGCCTGTGGTAGGTGAGGCTATGTCAGCACACCCTGATATTGACATGATGTCCTTCACTGGTTCAACCCGAGGAGGGGTTGCCGTAGCAAAAGCATCTGCGGATAGTGTCAAGAGGGTTAGCCAGGAATTAGGGGGCAAGTCTGCCAACATCATTCTTGATGATGATGCCTTTGAAAGATCAATAAGTAAGGGTGTGAACCTGTGTATGAATAACACGGGGCAGTCATGCAATGCACCAACACGCATGCTGATCCCCTCTAGTCGGAAATCGGAAGCGTTTCAGATTGCGCGCAAGACAGCAGAGCAGGTTGTTGTAGGTGATCCAAAAGAAGAAAGCACTGTTGTTGGACCGCTTGTTAGTGCCTCGCAATATGAGAAGGTGCAAAGCCTGATCGAGACAGGTCTTGAAGAAGGGGCCACTCTTGTGACAGGTGGAGCAGGCAAGCCAGATGGTTTGAATAGGGGCTACTATGTTAAACCCACTGTTTTTGGAGATGTGAAGAATGATATGACCATTGCACGTGAGGAAATTTTTGGGCCTGTACTGTCTATGATCACTTATGATGATATTGATGACGCTGTTGCGATTGCCAACGACACGGATTATGGTCTGGCAGCTTATGTTTCTGGTCAGAACAAAGACACGCTTACCGCCATTGGCCGCCAGCTACGGGCTGGCCAGGTCCATATAAATTATGGCTCTGGAGGTGCTGATGCGCCGTTTGGTGGGTATAAACAATCTGGTAATGGCCGTGAAAAGGCTGAATGGGGACTAGAAGAATTTCTGGAAGTGAAGGCGATCATGGGCGCATAAAGCGGCTTGCATGATGATGCGCATTCTCTTAATTAGTTAAATTTTGGATTAAGCAAAGCTGAAAGAGAAAGGCGATTGGCCGTGGATAATGAAGACTCGTTCGGCTTCGGCACACAAATCAGAAAATCACCATATTTTCAGGCTACAGTAAACTGGGGCGCAAAGGCCTTTTCAGTCTACAACCACATGTATATACCTCGGGATTTTGGTGATCCCGAGAAGAATTTTTGGAATCTGGTGAATGATGCAATCTTATGTGATGTCGCTGTTGAACGCCAGGTTGAAATCACCGGACCTGATGCAGCAAAGTTCATGCAGATATTAACGCCGCGCGATCTCAGCCAGATGGCTGTGGGCCAGTGCAAATATATTCTTATAACCAATGAAGAAGGCGGGATTATCAATGACCCCGTTTTGCTGCGGCTAGAAAAGAATAAATTTTGGGTATCCCTTGCTGATAGTGATGTTCTGCTGTGGGCACAAGGAGTTGCTGTCCATTCTGGGCTCGACGTGCATGTCTGTGAGCCCGATGTGTCTCCTCTGCAACTTCAGGGGCCACGCGCGATGGATATTATGAAAGCTCTTTTTGGTGAAGATATTTCGAAATTGAAATATTACTGGCTTCGTCATTATCAGCTTAATGGCATACCTGTTGTAGTGTCCAGAACAGGCTGGTCTAGCGAGCTTGGCTATGAAATTTATTTGTGTGATGGCTTCCGGGGAACGGAACTGTGGGAAAAGATTATGGCAGCAGGCGCCCCCTTTGGTCTGAAGCCTGGTCATACGTCTACAATCAGACGCATTGAAGGGGCCATGTTGTCCTATCATGCAGACATGGATATCCAAACTAATCCGTTTGAGCTTGGCCTTGACCGTCTTGTTTCACTTGACGCGCCACATGATTTTATTGGAAAAGCTGCATTGCAGAAAATCAAGCGACATGGCATTGCCCGTAAACAGATTGGTTTGATCATTGATGGGGAAAAATTGGCAGGCCCAAATACCCGGTTCTGGCCTTTACAGGCAAATGGGACAGAGGTTGGAAAGGTTACATCAGCTGTTTACTCTCCACGCTTGAAACAAAATATCGCATTAGCTATGGCGTCTGTAAATGTGGCTGAAATTGGTACGGTTTTGACGGTATCAACCAGCACAGATACACGCACAGCAAAAGTGGTTAAAAAACCTTTTTTTGATCCCAAAAAGCAAATCACAAAAAGTTGATTTGCTAAATCTATGCAGCGGCCTGCTTTGGATGGACGTCACATAATAAGATTAATATCTTTTTGTCAATTCTTGAATGAAGTGAATGTTTTAGGATTTGCCATCCAAAGATGATTTCACTTATCAATAGGTAGTCCTGAGGGGACGCGTTCGGGTATGCCAAACCTGAGTTTTTGTGCTGTTTGGCCAGTCAAGGCATGCATGAATGATACAAGATCCGCGATATCGTAATCAGACAAAGCAATGGGCTGAATATCAATTTTATTTTTGAATCTTTTCATTTCGATTCTGTCATCCCACACCAAAAAATCAATTTCTGTAAGCCAAGGGATTGATGGCAGCTTTGCCCATTCTCGTTTCCATTCTCTCAAAGATTCAGAGGGATTAAGGTGATGCCTTATGATGCCGTCCAAATCTGGAAATGCACCGTTATGTCCATAAGGGGCTGTTAGAGCCACGTTGCGCAGCGAAGGTGTGCGGAAGCGATAGGAATCCTCAATCCTGTCCGTCTCAGCCATACGGCCAACATCTCTTACAAAAGGGTCAAACCGTCGGGTACGCCCTGGGCCAAAAGGCGGAATGGCTAGGGCATGGAATTTTTGATCTGTAAGTAACGGGCCTGAATGGCAGTTTGAACAAGCGGCTTTACCATAGAAAAGGTCCAAACCTCTTTTTTGCGCTGCATTTAATGCTGAGACATCACCAGCTAAAAATTTATCAAAATGCGAATCTCTAGACTCAAAATCCAGAGCTATGTACGCAGCTAAAGCCTCACCTATTTGAGCGATGGTTACGTCCTCAGCTTTATTAATATTATCGAACACCTCGACGAACATTTTTCCATATTCGGGTATCGTGCGAACTCTCTTTGCAAGAATGGGCCAAACATAGTCTATACGGTCATGGAGCGCACCTGCGACTTCATTTTCCTTGGGGTTGCCTGCCATTTCAAACTGAGCAGTCATTGGAAATATTGCCTGGGTGCCGAGAACTGTTTCTAGCCCTTCTGGAAGCCACTCCTCTGCTGGACTATTGAAACGATTATCGTAATCATCACTCAACGAAAGTCGCCCATCATGGAATAAAACTTGAAAATCTTTTGCAGCCAGATTCCATAAAGCTGTTGCGTTACGTGGAATTCGTTTCTTTATTTTATCATCACCAGTTCCAGCCACGCGCTTAGGACCAACGCCAATTCCTCCTTCGCCAATACCTAATGAGAGCCCGTCTGCACCTCCAAATCGTGGGTGGTGACAAGTTCCGCAAGAAATATTTCTGTTGCCGGAAAGGATCTTGTCATAAAACAGGAGTTGCCCAATTTCTGCCCGCTCTTTTGAAAATTTATGGTAATCTGATTGTGTGAGCTGCCTCGGAAGGTTATCTGCAAGGGCTTCTTTGTGAATTGTTACTAAGCAAAGTGCAATTAAAATGAGGTAAATATGCGTAGCCAGAGTGTTGTTTTTTTTCTGCTGCTTTTTTGGTTTTTGAGCGCATCTTCGATTGTAAGAGCAGAGATTGAGCATGCGCGCGATTTGATGGAAGCAAATGAATTTGAAGCGGCTTATAAAGAATTGTGGCCAGCTGCGCGTTCTGGCAACGCAGATGCTGAAGAATTGATTGGTGTTATGTATGCCATGGGGCTTGGTGTTAGGCAGGACTACCAAAGAGCTTTTGACTGGTATTTGCGCTCTGCGTTGAAAGGCCATCCCGGTGCACAATCTGGTGTTGGTTGGTACTATGAACTCGGCTTGGGCATGCCTGCCCCTGATTTGGTGCGCGCTTACATGTGGTATGTTCTGTCTGCAATTGGTGGTGATCCTGATGCTGCGATTAGCCAAGAAGAAGTTGTCAAGAAAATGACTGTTGATCAAATCCAACAAGCAGAGGATATGATCGATGATTATCGTGTTTGGCTTTATCCGTTTAGATAGCATGACGACAGACAATATATTCTGAACTGAAGACTACTCTGAGCCCTAATGCCATAAGACTCAGAGTATAGATTGAGCAAATTTAGTTTATATCTTTGCTGCGGCCTCCACCAATATCTGCCTCAGCTCGTGAGACAGCGGCGGTAAAGGCATTGAATACCTCTTCACCACCATCAACATTTGACTTGAACCAGTCATAAACAGGTGCAGCGGCTTTCTTGAACGCAGCTTTCTCAGCTGGTGTCGGAACATAAAGGTCACCGCCTCCAGCTACGAAATCAGCATAGGCTTGGATAGACTTACGCTTAGGTGATGCGAATGTTGCTTGTTGAAGCTGATAAAAACCATCTGCCACAACAGTTCTTAGACCTTCAGGCATAGACATGAATTTATCGTTATTCATCCACCAGAGTGCGCCCATATAGGCATGGCCATCAAGCGTTACATATTTCAAACCAGCATCTGGAAATTTCATCCCCATAATATCTGTTATGCCGTTCTTTGAGCCTTCAACGACGCCTGTTTGAAAGCTGGTGAACAATTCTGGCCAAGGGATGGGTGTAGGTGACGCGCCAAGAGCTCGTACCAATTCCTGTGGAAGGTCAGCAACAACAGTTCTGATTTTTAGGCCAGACATGTCGCCAGGATTCCGAACTCTGCGCTTGGTATTAGCAAAGTTTCTCCAACCACCTGTATTTCCGACTGTCATCAATCTGATTTTATTACCTGAATCCTTCAATGCCATCGAGCGAAGTTTTCTTGTGAAATCACCGGAAAGTACATGCTCGGCAATACGGTCATCTGACATCAAATAAGGCACGTCAAGAATCTGCACATAAGGGAAAATCCCTGCTGCACCGCCGGACGTGGAGATGTAAACATCGATTGAGCCATCAGCGACACCTTGCAAACATTCAGCACCTTTTGAGCAGAGCTGTGTTCCGATAAAGAGTTCTACAGCTATCGCCCCATTGGATGCACTTTCAACGTAGTTCTTAAAAACAACAAGACCGTCGTAATCCTCATCATTTTCATTTGAGTTCGCGGTTGCACGGATTTTATAATCCGCTGCTTGAACGGCTACTGTAGCAAGAGTCATAATGACTCCCATTACTAGTGATTTGAATATCTTCTTCATATTTTCCTCCCTTTGGTTAATACAGAAGACGCTATGAGACAAAACCTGTCAATCTAGGAATTGTCATGGAAATGGCTGGAAAAAAGGTAATCAAAAAGATCACAATAATTTCAACCAAGAGAAAAGGTAAGATCGCACGGGTGATTTCTTCCACGCGCTCCCCTGAAACTGATGACGCCACGAAAAGCACGAGTCCCATCGGTGGGGTAGCTAACCCAACTGTAAGATTAACACTCATGATAATTGCGAAATGAACAGGATGGATGCCGAGATCCAGAAATATTGGGCCCAGAACCGGCCCGAGTATAATAATGGCCGGACCTGCATCCAAAAACATCCCTACAATAAAAAGAAGTATATTTATTAAGAAAAGCAAAATAAGAGGGTTTTCCGAAATGGACAAGATTGCACTTGCAAGATGTTCTGGCGCATGACTCAGACTAACAACAGTTTTGAACGCCATTGCAGCACCGACCAAAAGGAGAACAATTGCTGATGTCATGGCTGCCCTATTTAAAACATCAGGCAAATCCCTGACCCTCAATGTGCGCATTACAAAGAAGCCGATGAATATTGCATAGCCAACAGCCACTGCAGCAGCCTCGGTTGGTGTAAAGATTCCCATTAATATGCCGCCTAGTATGATAACTGGTGTCAGTAGAGGGAAGAAAGCCTTCAAAGATGCGTTGCCTCGTTCTGTCCAGCTATAACGCTTGCTGGCGGGAGGAAAGTCTTTTAGGTTCGCCATAAATTTGACCATCAACATTAGGCCAATTCCAACAAGAATACCTGGGACAATACCGGCGAGAAATAACGCTGCAACGCTCTCACCCATGACATAAGCATAGATAATCATTATGCCTGAAGGGGGAATTATTGGCCCTATGACTGAACTGGCGGCTGTTACTGCAGCAGCAAACCGGCGGCTGTAACCCTGCTTAACCATAGCGGGAACAAGCATGGAGCCTAATGCAGAGGTATCAGCAACAGCTGAGCCTGATAAGCCTGCAAACAAAATAGACGAAAGAATATTTACATGAGCTAAGCCGCCACGCAGATGGCCCATCATAGCCTGCGCAAATTCGACAAGTCGTGCGGTGATTCCTCCCCGGTTCATTAACTCACCGGCTAACATGAAAAATGGTATCGCCATTAATGGGAAGCTGTCTATTCCATTATATACATTGCGGTAGAGGAGGGTGATGTCACGCTCTTGTCCATTCAACCATAGCATAAGTCCAGGTGCTGCCAACAACGCGAAAAAAACCGGCAAGCCGACAAGAAGGAAAATAAGGAAGATTGGCAAGAACCAAATCAGCATTACTTTACCTTTATCTCTTCAGTGTTATTTAGCGGTTTAAGCTGAGACTCACCGCCAAAAATGCTTATAGCTGAGCGCAGCAACAGCTCAAGGTTTACAAGTGACATCAGGCAAAACCCAATAAATAAAGACATGTAGGACCAAGCTAGTTTCATCTTTATGGCTTTCATGCCAATTAGATTGAACGGTAGCTTTAGGGATGAACTTGCAAAGAGCCAGCCTGAATTTACATGTGACCAACCTAATTTGACGGCGACTATCAAGACGGTAAATGAGACTAGAAGCAGACTAAATACCAAAACTTTACATATAAGGCCTGGAAGTAAGGTCTGAACACCAATTATTGCCACCATGCTTCCCTGCCGTAGGGCGATTGGCCCCATTAGACCTGCCAGCCACAGCATTAAAAAGCGTGCAGCCTCGTCAGGCCATGCAAGAGCATTGTTCAAAACATATCGGAAATAGACTTGTGTCAGAATGACCACCACCATCAAGCCCATCGCACAGATGGAGAGGTTTCGGCCAATATACCCTGCCAAGTCATTAACTCGCTCGACTGGATTGTTGATTATCAATAGAAGGTTTATCATAATATATCGTTATATGGCTGCAGGTCTGGGTCAATATAGCGTCCTTGCGAAAATGTCAGCGGAACACCCTTTAACGTAGACACCAGCTCCAAAAGTCCCAATAAAATAAAATGGTCACTGCCGTCATAATCTTTGAATTGTCTGCATTCAAAGCACGCTAAACTCCCTTTCAACAGTGGTACCTGCTGCATACTCAATGACCAGTCAGTATGTTCGAACGCTCGTGCGGCTTGTGCAAAAGAGACGTACAAATGTTTGAGCCCGCTGGCATCACGTGCACAGCGTAGTTCTTCGCATCCATAAAGGAACTGAGTCGCTTTGATTGCTTGTTCGAACACCACATTATTGATGGTGGCTTTGGCGATACGCTAGTGAAGCTATTTACGTTTATGCCAAGTGGCCCGTTATGTCTCATGCATGTGATGGTTGTAACGCCTGTGAGAAAATTTCCAAAAGCTTGGCGGTATTCAGCGATCCGATCCTCAGTTGGATTAAATTTTCCACCATCGTGCTGCACCCCTGGTTTCACGGTACTTCCACCCCATTTGCAGATTCATAGATCTCAAACCAATCGGTGCGATTCATGTTTAATTTAAGAGCATCAGAAATATGTCTGATTCGCTCAAGATTATTTGTGCCCAGAACAGGCATAATCTGTGCTGGATGAGCAAGTAGCCAGGCAACAGCAACTGCCCCGATATCGACACCAGCGTTATTTGCTTTTGCTTGTAGTGTCGCATTCAGGTGGGTATTGCCCCCTGAAAACAGCATCCCGCCAGCGAGAGGTGACCAGGCCATTGGCGGGATGCCCCGCTCTTGTAGAAAAGCGATATCGCCGTTGGTAAAGGCCTGGTTGGTCAGAACAGATATCTCAATCTGATTTGTGACAAGTTGGTTCTGCATTGCAGATTGCAGGAGTGTCCAGTCATGTGGTTTGAAATTTGATACGCCGACAGCCTGAACTTTTCCAGCGCTAATCAACTGGTCAAGAATAGACCCTGTTTCATGGTGGTCCATGAACGGGTCAGGCCTGTGTATCAGCAAAAGATCAATCGTTTCTATGCGCATCAGGCGCAAGCTGTCTTCAACAGACTGGCGGATGTGGGCTGCGCTGGTATCATAGTACTTCAGACGTGCTGCACTGTGCCGTCCAGCTGGCGCAATGATATCGCATTTGGTGACGATCTCGACTTGCGCGCGCAGATGTGGCGCAGCTTGAAGTGCGTGGCCAAAAATTTCCTCTGCCTGATATCCCCCATAAATATCTGCCTGATCCATGGTGGTGATCCCTTGCGCAAGACACGCCTCAACTTTTGCCTGCACATGTGCAGGTGAGGTGTCGCTGTCATCACCAAGACGCCACATGCCATAGATTAAACGAGACAGAGACAGTGCTTCATTGAGCGCAATTTTTTCCATTATCGTCTTTCTCCGTGCCCAAGTGGCGTGGCTGGCAGCTGGTTTGGCACACGTCCATATTCGTGCGGAAGTGAACAAGTCTTGAGTTCTGGTAATACTAATTTGCCGATATAATTACATTCGTCCAGATGCGGGTAGCCTGAGAAGATAAAGGAGCGCATTCCCATTTTCTGATAGGTCTCAATTTCCGACAGTATTTGATCAGCAGAGCCCACAAGCGCTGCACCGCAGCCTGATCTAGCCCGTCCAACCCCTGTCCATAAATGCGGCTCAATAAACCCCTCCATATCAGCAAGCTTACGATTTCTGGCCTGACGGGCAACGCCCAAAGATGTTGAATCAAGCGCACGTTCTCTGATCGCCTTACCTTTATTCTCATCAAGTTTTGAGACAAGCTCATCTGCATATTCGCGGGCCTCTGCTTCTGTTTTGCGCACAATCATATGGACGCGCAAACCATAATCTAGAGTGCGGCCATAGCTAGCTGCTTGTTCATGGACAGTTTTCATACGGCCTTCCAGCTCTTCTCTGCGCTCTGGCCACATTAGATACACATCACAATGTCGGGCGCATAAATCTACAGCTGCGGGTGAATAGCCCCCGAAATACAATAAAGGCCCTCCATTTTGTTGATAAGGACGTGCAGGGTCAGCTGGCACGCCTTCAAAATTATAAATTTCGCCCTTATAGTTTATCTCGTCCTGTGTCCAGGCCTGACGCAGTATTTCAACAACCTCACGTGATCTTCGATAGCGATAGGCGCTGTCTTCAACCTGCCCCGGAAAATCAGAGCTGATGATATTTATGGTAAGCCGGCCTTCCAGCATATGATCAAGTGTCGCCACTGTTCGCGCTAGCATGATGGGCTGCATCTCACCACAACGTACAGCGGCCAGTAAGTTTATTTTTTCAGTTACCGGTGCGCAGCCAGCAACAAAGGACAATGTGTCCTGACCAACCTGATAAGATGACGGGCAAAGTATGTTGCGGAATCCGTTTCTTTCTGATGTTTTTACAATTTCAGAGCAATGTGACCAGCTGGATCTTAAGTGACCTTCTGGGACGCCCAGATACTGATAATCATCTGAGCAAAGTGCCGAGAAAAAACTTACCTCAGCGGCGTCTAAACCGTTGCTAGTTATTGGCACAATAGTCATCTTGACATTCTCCCCATCCTGCTAATTATAGCTATAGCCAGATGTAAATCAATGGTGTATCAATTTAGGATGAACAGAGTGAGTGATCGCAATGACAATTCAGGGAAACTGCCTGTTTATTTGCAAATTGCTGAACAGTTGTCCCGAAAAATAAGTGCAGGACTCCTTGCTGAGGGGCAGCGTTTGCCTGCCGAACGGCAAATGGCAAAAGATTATAATGTAACCGTCCGCACCTTACGCAAATCACTGGCCCGCCTTACTGAAACTGGCCTTTTGACCCGCAAACAAGGTTCAGGAAATTATATCCAGAAGAATGAAAATGCAGATTCTATCTATTCTTTTTTTCGGCTTGAAAGACCACAAGGCGGTGGTCTGCCCTCAGCAAATATGGTGCGTGTAGACAGTCTAAAAAAACCAGAAGATCTGCCTGATTTTGGCAGTTCTTCTTTTGCACACAGATTTCGGCGGCAACGCTTACTTGATGGTCTACCCGTCGCTGCAGAAGAAATCTGGCTAGATCAGTCTAGTGCGGCCAAAGTGAATAAGGCACAGTTCTCGCAATCACTCTATAAATATTATAAAGATCGTCTGGATGTCTGGATTGTCCGTGTCGAAGATTGGGTTGGTCTGTCGGAAGTCCCGCAATGGGCTGACGGATTGCTAGCCATAGCACCGGGTATTCGATGTGGCTTTATTGAGAGATATGGCTGGTCAGAAGAGAATAAAAAAGTTGAATATTCCCGTACGTGGTATGATGCTGATGCCGCACGTTATGTTTCACGGTTCAAATAAGGAACAATGATGATGATAAATTACGGTATAATTGGGTGCGGTATGATGGGGCGTGAACATTTGCGCAATATCAACTTATTGCAGGGCGCAATGGTCGCAGCTATTTATGAACCGGATGCTAACATGGCGCAGGCTGCTGCTGCGCTAGCACCGGATGCTTTTTTTGTAAATTCTATTGATGAACTTCTTGATTATCAGCAGCTGGACTGTCTTGTAATTGCTAGTCCGAACCATTGTCATATTGAACAGTTAGAAGTCATCAGTGAGAAGGTCACCCTTCCAATTTTGGTTGAAAAGCCTCTCTTTACGGCCAAAGATGATCTGGCAAGGGCCCAAGCTGTGCGCTCCATTTACAAGGCCCCTATCTGGGTTGCAATGGAATATCGCTATATGCCACCCATGCAGCAGTTCATCAATAGTGTGGACCGAGTTACGGGCGATATCAAAATGCTGACCATAACAGAACATCGCTTTCCTTTTTTGGAAAAGGTCAATAACTGGAACCGGTTTAATGAAAATTCAGGCGGAACATTTGTTGAGAAATGCTGTCATTTTTTTGATTTGATGCGGTTAATCNTGCNAAGNGATCCGGTNCNGGTTATGGCCAGTGCTGGTCAAGAAGTAAACCATCTTGGTGAAATCTATAATGGTCGACCAGCTGATATCTGGGACTGTGGNTATGTGCTGGTTGACTTTGTCAATGGCACTCGGGCGATGTTAGAATTGTCNATGTTTGCAGAGGGGTCTGAATTTCAGGAAATGATCCACGCAGTTGGNCCTTCTGGCAAGCTGGAAGTTAGGCTTCCCGGTCCAGCCCGGTTCTGGTCCGGTGATGCAGAAAAGNGCCCGGTNCCAATGNTCATNGAAAGTCCGCGTGGAGTGTGCAGACCGNTGNAAATAAAGTGCCCGATTGACNAGACGATCTTAGANGCAGGCGATCANAATGGTTCAACCTTNCACCAGCATCAGCGGTTTTTAGATGTCGTCCGTGGAACAGGTCAGGTTGAGGTCGGCCTTTCTGATGGGATATGGGCCGTTCGGATGGGAATGGCCGCTCAGGAGTCTGCGCAGACTGGACANGCAGTTAGTTTGGCAGTGCAATGAAATTTNCACAAGTANAGTCATTTAGAGGTGATGCAAATACGATCCGTATTGTTGGTCATCGAGGTGCAAGAGGTATTTTGCCTGAAAACAGCATAATCGGGTTTGATTTCGCGCTCTCAATTGGCGTTGANCTNCTTGAGTTTGATGTNCTTTTGACACGAGATGATGTCCCNGTGATCACTCATAACCATGAATTAAATGGCGCNGCTACNCGTGGTCCTGATGGTCNTTTTATNAACGGANNAGGGGCGAGGGTAGCCTCTCTTTATTTCGAAGACATAAAGGGTTTTGATNTAGGTCGTNTGAATGGCCATACAGATTATGGACGNAGNTTTTNCGAACAAGCCCAGTTAGATGGCGTGCGCGTCCCTAANTTGTCNGAGCTTTTGGAATTAGTGTCTCAGCCAAAACATCAACATGTCTGNATGATGCTTGAGCTTAAGTCTGNCCCTGAATTCTTNGCCGATAGANCGGCAAAAGAGAAGTTGGTCTCGGTTGTTGCTTGTGAAATTAAAAAGGCTGGCATGGCGGATCGGACATTGCTTCACAGTTTTGACTGGACGCTGCTCGCTGAATGTAAAAAACAAGTTGCAGATATGCCGACTTCATTTTTGACTCAACTTAAACAGCATGCTGAAGACNTTGGTGAAGAAACTTCGCTTCACTCANCACCCAACTTTNGTCTTCCAGATATATCNTTGCCTGATGAAGTAAAGAAAGCAGGTGGAGAGTTGTGGTGCCCTCATTTTAAAGATATCTCGAAGNANANTCTTTTNCGGGCAAAAGATTTGGGTCTGTGCGTGGCTGTCTGGACTGTTAATGANCCAAATGACATTGATGNAATGATTGATCTACATGTGGATGCAATCATCACTGACTACCCCGGCCGGGTGCAAAGACATTTATCTAACAGAGGATGGCTTTGGGCGCGATAAGCCTTTCTTGAGCTGGAAGATTATTACTAATGAATAATAACAGTTTTGATATATTGNTCATTGGTGGAGGCATTAATGGCTGTGGCATTGCCCANGAATTGGCAGCAAGAGGCTATTCAGTATGTCTTGCTGAAAAGAACGACATTGCCTCAGCTACTTCCTCATGGTCAACNAAGCTGATTCACGGTGGNTTGCGTTATNTAGAGCATTATGAATTCAGGCTGGTCAGAGAATCTTTAAAGGAACGAGAAGNCCTGCTGCGGATGGCCCCTCATCTGATAAGACCGGTACGTTTCGTCTTACCTTATCTGCCAGAGATGCGTCCAAAATGGCTGCTGCGGANGGGTCTGTTCATATACGATNATATGGGTGGACGNNACAGGCTGGCGGGATCAAGAGCTGTGAGTTTNAAAACAGACAATGCAGGAAAGTGCCTGAAAGCAAAATTTGCAACTGGTTTTGAGTACTCAGACTGCGTTGTTGATGACAGCAGGCTAACCATTTTAAATGCGGTTGCGGCGGCAACGTTTGGNGCTGACATTCGCCGTGACTGTGAGGTNACAAAATTAGACCAACACGCAAGCGGCTGGACGGCACAGACAACCACNGGGNCAGTAAAAGCAAAACTAGTGATAAATGCCAGCGGCCCTTGGGCAGACCAGGTATGTGCTCTTNATCCGATGCCACAGAATGTGAAACGAGTGAGATTGGTNAGGGGCTCACATCTGATTACAAGAAAACTTTTTGAGCATGATAAGGCTTATATATTTCAGAATTNAGANGGNCGGATTTTATTTGCCATTCCCTATTTNGGTGATTTTACGCTTGTTGGTACGACGGATGTAGACCATCCGNATTCACCAGATAGCCCGCAGATAAGTACGCAAGAAATTGAATATATTTGCACACAACTGAGCCNATATCTGGAGCGGCCACTAACGAAGTCTGATATTGTGTCAACTTATTCCGGTGTGCGCCCGTTATATGATGACGGACAAGAAGAGGCTCAGTCCGTAACTAGAAATTATGTGCTGGAATGGCAACAAGGGTCTTCNCAAAGTTGGCTGAATATATTTGGTGGAAAGCTGACGACTTATAGAAAATTATCATTGGCTGTNGCGGCAATGATTGACGCAGTNATGCCCGCGCCNCATNTTTCGCAAGCAAATGGACGGCATTTACCTGGTGGTAACTTGGAGACCGCTGACATTGAAACTTTTAATGCTGAATTGGCACAAAAATTTCCTNACTTGCCTACAAAAGTGNTGGCACGGATGGCTGCGGCCTATGGCAGCCGGATACACAAAATCATTGGAACTGCCNAGAAGCCGCACCAGCTTGGTCGTGATTTTGGAAATGGCCTNTATCAAGCTGAAATTGATTATTTAGTNAATCATGAGTGGGCGCTTACAGCAGAGGATATATTGTTNCGTCGCACAAAGCTGGGTTTGTATTTTNATGANCATATGACAAATGAGCTGGATGCCTATCTAAAGCAGTAGTGTTTNCATCATTGANAGGAGACAANGCTNTTTTGAAAGCACTTGGCACTTATCTATTCAGGCTGTTAACGTCAACTNGACCAGCCTGAGGATCNACAACTAAATGGTCGCCTGTCGNAATTANTTTGGTGACATCACCTTTATCGAACCTGTCCACCATAGCCATATTTGCCAAGGCGGCCCCTTGGACCAAAATGGTGTTAGCCTGGTTCAGTAGAATGGCTTTTGGCGCCACTAANCGTGAAGTCATCTCATATAACATCCAGGCAGTGGCCACACCGCCTTTAGCCGTATTCAACACCAGAATGACGTCCTTATAACTTTGGCCAAAAAGCTTATGNTGCGGGCGAGAAAATATCCCTTTGATACGATCCAGATCATAACGGGCAGAAAAATTATCATCTGCCACTAGCGCTATACCTTCAACCTTNGGGCCAATACCAGCATGACAGGTAAGCTTTATCGTCATGACANAATTACCCCCTTCTCTGCAGAGGCNACACAAGCTTGCATNGTCCCCAGTGCAGGTTGATAACCATAGCCTCCAAGAATATTAACAATTTTTGCTGAGTTGCTNAGCAATCTTGTCCAGCCATTAGCNTCNCCAATTTCGCGNGCATATTGCTGATAAAAACACGTGCCCACCAAGACACGCCCGCCAAAATTTTCAATTNNTTTGACATAGCCCATTGAAACGGCATCGCTATACACCTGGGCAGAGGTACAGACGATAACATCTGTTGTTTCTGCCCGTTGTCTGCCATCACATAAGTTAGCCAGTGCAGCCATCTCAACAAGACTAAGTTGCGGGGCAGCAAATACCACAACATCAAGTGGGTCCCCAATCGCAGTGAAAGGCTGTTTAAGCAGATCCAGCATTTCTCCTGTAACAGATGTCGAGTTTAGCGTTTCCCCTCCAACATCAGTCAGCCTGCGGCATTCTGGTGTGATGCCAACAATATGGAACAAGGGAGTTGATCCATAGCTGGCCATAGCTGCTCCAAAATGTTTCAATTGATCAGATGTGGGGGCTTCTTCAATGCCTTCTATAACAGGCACTTCCCAGTAACTGCCAGCCATTCGGCCAATTGTTGCTCCCAGAACACCCCATTCCATTAAATCCTGGGGGTTAGATGAGACAACATATCTTTTTGTGGCTTGTCTTTTTTCATCCAGATGCAGGCCGTAACGCGGGGTGCGGCCTGTCAGTCCGGCAGCCAGTGCGGACGGTCCTCCCTCAAAATTGGCTCGGGCCCCGCAAACTGAGTTTGAATAAATGACAACACCTGTATCACCAAAGGCCACATGGTCGCCAAATACAGGTGGCATAATGGTCTGATAATTAATGCAGGTATTTGTCATCATGATGCCCATGGTCTGACAGGCTGCGATAAAACGGCGCTCGAGGTCAGCCATTTGTTCGGTCTGACCAAGCGGCTCGTAACAAGCGAGATCCACACCGCGCGGGTCTGTGATCATCGGTATGCAAACACTTGCGCCATCTTTTGCCATTTTCTCAGCGAACTGCACTCCGGATTCACCAAGTGATTCTGGGTCAGCCATCATGTGCGCTTGGCTGACTGTGACCATGTCTTCAGCATCAAACATGCGGCCAACTTGAAGCTGATGTTCCATCGCCCATTTGACAGCTGGCCCCGCTTTTCCAGCCAGCATTTCCTGTTCTTTGTCAGTCAGCTTCATTGACTTGTAATCCTGTCCTTGCACAAACCATGATCATGTCGTTTAAAACATATATTTGTCAATCCATATCCTTAGGCCCTCTTCTGTACTGCTTAGATTTTTATAGCTGGAGAAAGCCTCAGATAATTTTTCAATCTGCTGTAAGATTGTATGTGGAAATTCAGGAGTATCCTGAAATTTATTCAAAGGCGCGAGGCTTGTACGGATTGAAAAAATAATAGCCCCAGTCACAGGCAATTTGAAAAAACACTGCCTTTCGATGCGAATATGTATGATATTGCCCCAATCGTTAGCTTTTCTCATTGTAAACTTTATTGGTGTGTGGCGCGGTGTATGGAGCTTGTCTTCTGTTTGCACAGACCAGTTTAGCCGTTGTGAAAGCCTACCTATCTGCATCTTTGTAAAGAAACGAATTACAGGCCTCGCCAGAACCTGCGCAAAGCCTGGCACAGGTGAGTGTATGGCTGTGATTGACTTGCCCATTTTATCCTGAAGGCGCCAATGGCTGGGAAAACACAAGCACGCGGCACCTAAAATCCAATCAGTATTTGGGCTGCCTTTTTCGGTGGGTAGCATGATGAGAATATCTTCAGGAATCTGAGCAGAAACAGATAAAAGACTATCAGTTTTCTGTGATGGCAGAGAGAGTTGATTATAAATATGAAGATGCTCTGCTAAAGCAGCAGTTGCCTCTTTCTCTGCTGTCTGAGCATCTGGAAGACAGGCATATATCTTTGATTTCTGTTCTGCAATTAGATGCCGTTTTTCAGCTAATTGCCTAGTCCGCATTAGGTCATCACCAAACGCATCAGGCGCATCCAGCCAATCTGATGGCGCGCATGGCCGCAAACCAAGGCCAAGTGCAGGCAATTTATGCACAGGTGGTAATGAGGACTTCTCAGAGGGGTTCATTCAGACCTTTCACTTTCAACGGACCAAATCAAGTGTGAAGGTCACAGAACAATCAGGCAAGCTGTTCTAAATGTGATCAGTAAAAAATCCGAGACGCCGAATGGATAAATGTGAAGGAAAACTGAATTGACATGCTGGAGAGCAGAGCAGGCAACTACATACAAACCAACAGTTTTTTACTGATATAGTTTTTTAGAGCAGTGTTATTTAGGAGTTGGCGGATTTCCAGGTATTGGCAACCCACGCAGGGCGCGGTTTGTGCGCATATATTGTGGAGCATA
>PBLM01000046.1 GCA_002721775.1 Rhodospirillaceae bacterium
TTAATTTGCAGACCGGCCTCATTCTTACAAAAATTAATGAAGCTCTCCAAGTCGCGAGGGTTAACACCTGATTTCTGAGGCTCATCTCCTGTGTTCACTTGAATGAAACATTGAATACTTTTGTTTTGACGATCTGCTTCTCTCGATATAGCTAAAGCAATTTTTGGCCTGTCAATTGTATGAATCACGTCAAACAGAGATACTGCGTCAGCTGCTTTGTTAGATTGTAGAGGGCCGATGAGGTGAAGAGACAACTCAGGATAATAATGTTTCCGGTCTGCCCAGCGTTTTTGTGCCTCTTGGANTCGGTTTTCNCCAAAGACACGNTGNCCTGNTGCCAAGCTGGCGTCNATNCGGTNTTCCTGTTGCTGTTTNGACACAGCAATCAAAGTAATTTNNTCCGCNNGTCTGNTGCAGTCANATGCNNNNTTNTCAATTTTNGNTTTTATCTGNNNAAAAGCTTCTGANATNTCTGAANGCTCCATTGCCCTNACCTTTTTGTTTTATNNANCTNTTNNTCACTCANTTTTANGACTTTANNNAGCTAANATGCAAGCNTTNGGNNCAATCANNNGNTTGGTNGATATTCTNCANCAATTNAGCTGTTGCAAAAATNCCACANCATTTNAGNAAATANTAAAATTATCNTTCGATANTAATTGCNGTTTNGNNTNNAANAAATATTGTNTNNATCATCGTCAATTGTGGCGATTNTAACCTTTTGGGAGAAAAATTATGCGTAAGGTACTTCTCGCATCAACAGCTCTTGTNGCTCTGGGTTCAGTCTCAGCAATGGCAGCTGATATTTCTATTTCTGGTTCATCAGAAATNGTTCTNGACATGGGNAATTCAGCTANANCANGACGANTCAANCNCTAGCAAGTGAAACAGANATNAACATCAANTTNTCNAANACNTCNGATTCAGGCATCACAACNTCAATGAATTATGGNATTGATGAAGGTGGNGCTAATGATGANATGATNGTNACAATNNNTGGNGATTTTGGNTCATTNAGCTACNCAAATGCNNNTGANGATCANGCACTNANCGNTGGNGATNTCGATCCTGCAGGTACTGCAGAAGANAGAGNNCCNGCAGCTGGTGACATGCATGCNAACACCTACACAGGTGGCCTNNCNGNAATTGGTGANAACCANGTAACNTTCACANTGCCATCACTNGTNGACGGTCTGACTNTTGCTGGTTCTCTTNNCAACGCTGCTGGTTCAGACACACATGACGGNGCNNCAGCGACTGATACNGGNGAAGCNGCTTCTTANAGANTNACTTNTGANGCAGGTGTAGCAAGAATTGTNTATGGTGAAGTAAGAGNCNNTNNNCANACCGANACNCATNTNGGTGTTTCTGTNCCACTNGGNGGNGCNACAATTCAAATNGCACAAAACTCNAACGACGAANCTNNCNTAGACAANTCTGCAACACTCATCGGTGTTCAGTACGCAGTAAGNGACTCNNTGACNNTNGGNATGGAAATGGATAAAGNTGAAAACGGNACTNCAGCNCAGGATTATGANATGACTTCAGTTGGTGCNNCATATACNATCGCACCAGGNCTGTCTGCTTCNTTNACATCAGCNGANACAGATTCNGCAGATNCNGCTGGNNNNGCACAGAGCCANACATTTACAAGCATCGGCTTACACGTATCTTTCTAAGTTACTTGTAATGATGTATAAGAGAGAGGCTTGGTTTCCAAGCCTCTCTTTTTTATAGGNCTTTTGATATGCGCTTTTTTCTGATTCTATCAGTATTACTCGGTTTAAACGCATGTTCTGGCGCGACGCCCAATTCAGAAAAGGGACCAGGCTCAATTTTTACAGGCCGAGCTGAACAGGGTATAACCCTGCAGGATATAGCCGGAGTAAACAAAAGCAAAAATAGCGTTGGCCTACCCATTAACGCGTTATTGTGGCGTTCTTCTCTAGACATTTTGTCAACAATTCCTTTGGATGATGTGGACACATTTGGCGGCACGATTGTGACCGAGTGGTATCAGTTGAATAAAACATCTGATGAGCGTATAAAAATGACCGCATTCGTTCTAGACCGCGAATTGCGGGCAGATGGAATCCGTGTGGTTNTGTATGTGCAGAAGCGAGTGGGAAATCGCTGGCAAGACAATGGCACAGACAGTACCATGGGCAAAAGAATGGAAGAGTTAATTCTCACGCGCGCACGGGAAATTCGCGGATCTGGCATTGTTGGNACAAACAACTAAAAACCAATTTCCCAGACATATTATTGATTTTCCACTAAATGGTGAATTTATCATGAGACCGTTTTCGCCCTCTGTCCTTGAAACCAAATGGCAAACTATTTGGGATAAAGAACAGTGTTTTAAAACCGATACAGATGTCAGCCGAAAAAAATATTACGTCCTCGAAATGTTTCCTTACCNATCTGGGCGGATACATATGGGACATGTCCGCAATTATGCGCTCGGAGATGTGGTTGCAAGGTTCAAACGGGCAAAAGGTTTTAATGTTCTTCACCCGATGGGTTGGGATGCTTTTGGCCTTCCAGCAGAAAATGCAGCAATTGAACGCGGTATTCATCCAGGCAAATGGACAGTTGAAAATATTGCGGCTATGCGCGCCCAGCTGAAAACTATGGGTCTTTCCTATGACTGGGACAAAGAAATAACAACCTGTTCACCTGATTATTATAAACATGAACAGAAAATGTTTCTTGATTTTCTAGAGGCCGGGCTTGCTTATCGCAAGGAGAGCTGGGTGAACTGGGATCCTGTTGAGCATACTGTTCTGGCAAACGAACAGGTGGTTGATGGTAAAGGATGGCGCTCCGGAGCCCCTGTTGAGCGCCGCCAACTATCACAATGGTTTTTATCCATATCAAATTATGCAGAAGACCTGTTATCTGCTATCGAAAAGCTAGATAAATGGCCAGATCGCGTCCGCTTGATGCAACATAACTGGATTGGACGGTCAGAAGGCGCAACGGTTCGTTTTGGTCTTACAGAAACAGGACAGCAAATTGATGTGTTCACAACGAGACCAGATACGTTATACGGCGCATCCTTCGTTGCTTTATCTGCCCAGCATCCGCTGGCGACAGCCTGGAAGTCAGACAACAAAAATTTACAGGCCTTTATTGATGAATGCGCCCATCTTGGTACTTCTGAGGCTGCTATTGAAAAGGCAGAAAAAAAAGGATTTTTCACAGGGTTTTATGCAACACATCCACTAAACAAAGACAAAACACTACCCATATATATTGCAAATTTTGTTCTTATGGATTATGGCACGGGCGCTATTTTTGGATGCCCCGCTCATGACCAGCGCGATCTTGATTTTGCGAATGCATATAATTTACCTATTCTACCTGTCGTTCAACCCACGCATACTAATGAGATGATTGAGATCACAGATACAGCCTATTCAGGGCCTGGTCATCTAATTAATTCAGGGCCATGGACAGGATTAGATCTCGAAACTGGGAAGGCAGCAGCAATTGATGCGCTAGAAACTGCAAATGCTGGCACCCGTAAAACCATCTACCGCTTAAGAGACTGGGGGGTGTCCCGCCAGCGTTATTGGGGCTGCCCAATTCCGGTGATTCACTGCCCAACCTGCGGACCTGTGCCAGTTCCAAAAGATGAGCTACCCGTAACCCTTCCTGAAGAAGTGGAGTTTGAAACGCCAGGCAACCCACTTGACCGGCACCCCAGTTGGGCTGATACAGTTTGTCCAANTTGTGGGGAAAAGGCTNGGCGCGAAACAGACACTTTCGATACATTTTTCGAGAGCTCATGGTATTTTCTACGCTATGCAGATCTCAACATAGAGGAAGCTTTTTCAAAGGATGCGGCCTCTTACTGGCTGCCAGTTGACCAATATATTGGCGGCGTAGAACATGCAGTCCTTCATCTGCTCTATTCCCGCTTTTTTACCCGTGCATTGTCAAAAGTAGGCTATTTAGATCTGGATGAACCTTTTGCTGGAATGATGACACAAGGCATGGTTTGTCACCAAAGTTACAAGTCGGTTGATGGCCAATGGCTGTTTCCTAGCGAGGTGGAAAAAAAAGGCGATAACTGGCTGCATAAACAAACCCGAGACCCTGTTCAGGCAGGCCGTGTAGAAAAGATGAGCAAGTCCAAACGAAACGTCGTTGATCCTGAGCATATTCTAGCGAAATATGGAGCAGACACAGCACGACTATTCATGCTGTCAGATTCACCTCCAGAGCGTGATTTGGAGTGGACTGAAGCAGGCATTGAAGGCGCCTTCCGATTTATGCAAAAGATCTGGAAATTAGCAAATGAAACAGATGCGTCAGGAAGTGATTTCAACCCTGATGAGGCCAAATTGTCCGATCATGATGAAACTTTACTGCGCGCTCTTCATACAGCCATCCAGTCTATTGAAACAGATATTGAAAGATTTGCTTTTAACAGATGTGTTGCCCATCTGCATGTGTTGGTAACTGCCATTTCAAATTATCTGGGCGACCAGCAGAATANTAAGGCTATGCGCAGTTATGCGATGCGCCATTTGGCTGTCCTTTTATCTCCATTTTCACCACATATTGCTGAAGAAATCTGGCACATAACCTGTGCAAATGGTCTGGTCAGCCAGGCTAGCTGGCCACAGATAAACTTTAAATGGCTTGTATCAGACGAAATTGAGATTGCCGTTCAGGTTAATGGAAAAGTGCGAGCAACATTATTATTGCCTGTAGATTGTGACAAGAAGACAGCGGAAGAGAACGCTCTTGGCCTTGAGGCGGTGAAAAAATATTTGAATAATAAATCACCAAAACGGGTAATTGTCGTGCCAAATAGGATTATCAATGTCGTTTGTTAACACAACAATGAGAAAAACGCTGCTATTCCACTTGTTAGCTGTATATTTGTGTTTATCCGCCTGCTCACTGAACGCAATTGGTGAGGTTAAGCAACTAACAGAGAGTCATTTGAGAAAAATTGATATAGTTGAATCTCAATCGCGAAATGAGCAACTTTTTAGACAAACTCTTGAGCAGAGGATTGGTACGACTGACACAGACAAACGTTATCAACTTAGCTATAGACTTACAGGAGCAAATCAATCATCNTTATCTGCCGCAGGAAGCTCATCAACACTCAACAACACCAAAATGTCAGTTAATTACAGCCTAGAAGATAATGAAACAGGAAATCAGCTGACACACGGCTCTATTTCCGCAACAGCAACATCAGGAAGCATTACATCTCATTATGGGAAGGACGTTTCTGCAAAATTTGCAGCTGAACGGCTGGTNGGGCTTTTAGCTGAGCGGACGTATCAGAAGCTTCAGCTTTATTTCTTATCTGCTGAATGATAGATGAAAATCGCAACCCGTGATATTGCCGCTCTACTTTCACATCCTGAACCCAAATATCATGCTTATTTATTTTATGGCCATGATGTCGGCTTGGTTGAAGAACGCGCCAAAAAAATAGCACTTCACTTTACAGATAAACTTGATGATCCCTTTGCTGTATCTAATCTTTCCAGCCAAGACGTATTCGCAGATAAGGCCTGCCTGCCTGACAGTCTTAATGCTTTACCTGCTTTTGGTGGCATGCGTCTAGTAATGTTGTCAGGAATAGGCACAGAAATGACTGAAGCCATAAAAATTGGTTTTGAGTTCTTGCACGATCGGTCCCGACTGGTTATTCAGGCACGAGATGTCAACACAAGACATGAATTGGTGAAATTCTGCGATCAACACCCCTCTTGTGCATCTATCGGTTGCTATCAAGATGATGACCGGTCTTTAAAAGAACTGGCCCAAGAAATTTTTAAGCGTGACCATATACAGATTAGCAGAGATACCCTTATTTTGCTTGCTTCACGGCTGGGCAGTGATAGGGCTGTTTCCCGACAAGAAATAGAAAAGCTAGCATTGTTTGCCGGATTTAATGGCAAACTGACAGAACATGATATTCACAACGTTATTGGTGACAGCGGTGCTTTGGCACAGGATCAGATCACAATCGCTATTCTTAACGGCAATGTACAACAGTTTAGACAGCTCTATTTCCGTTCACAACAGGATGGACAGCCCCCAATCACCCTGCTTAGGCAAATCTTGTCACTATTCAAAAATATAATGTCAGCAAAACTGAAAATGGAAAAGGGACAAACAAGTTCAACTGCCCTTTCCAGTTTTAAGCCACCTCTAAATTTTAAAATTAAACCTGTAGTTGNGGCACAGCTTTCTAANTGGAATTCAGTTCAGTTAAACGAGGTTATTAACCGCTTGATCACTGCTGAAATTCAGATGAAAACCACAGCCGCAATTAATCCATCAACACTCACCGGTCAAACTTTACTTGGGGTCGTGCTTCGAAGTCGCAGCTTGAACCGCTAAAAGAACTATTTTGCCTGCCCAATGCCNATTTTTGCCAATACATCCTCAAGTTGCTCAAGCGAAGTCACCTTTATTGCCACCTGACCTCTGTCATTCTGTTCATCCCAATCCAAACGCATCAACAACCCTAGCTCCATTCGGGCGCGAAGCTCCAAAGCTTTAATGTCGGCTGATTTTTCCTTATGCGGTGACGTCGTTTTACCTTTATTTTTTGATCTAATGAGAGCCTCAACATCACGTGCAGACATATTATCCTTTATGATGGCATCTGCTAGTTGTTCAGCGCCTGCAAAGCCAATCAGCGGGCGGACCTGGCCCATTGTTAAAAGACGTTTTACGAGCTTATCTCTTATCGTTTGAGGTAGGGATAAAAGTCGCCCAATATTGGCAATATGCGACCTTGACTTGCCGACAATATCCGCAAGTTCCTGCTGCGAATATCCATGTTTGTCCAAAAGAGCCTGATAACCCTCAGCTTCTTCAATAACAGACAAATCACGGCGCTGAATGTTTTCAATAAGCGATAATTCAGCCGCTTCCTTATCCTCAAAATCTGAGATAATCGCTGGAATCTCATGTAAAGCAGCCATTTGTGAAGCACGCCAACGCCTTTCACCCGCAATCAGCTGAAACTGTGCGCTGCGNTCAGGGTGAGGCCGGACGATCACAGGCTGCAACAAGCCACGGCTTTTAATAGAGGCAGCCAGCTCTTTCAATTGGTCANTATCAAAATCACGCCGTGGCTGCCACGGCCCAGGCACAATCCATTCTATGGGCAGCGTCCTTACATCACGCCTAGCATTTTCAGCAACATTAAACTCAGCATCAGTTGTCTGCACTGTCATTTCTTTTGCATTGTGAATAGGCGACTCACCCAACAAACTTGACAACCCGCGACCAAGGCGTTGCATATCCTGTTTTTTAGCTGGTTTTCTGGATGGTATACTTTCTGTCATGCGACTTTTTGTTCCTGTTTAAGAAGTTCGGCTGCCAAGGCAGCATAAGCCTGCGCGCCCGCACATTTCAAATCATACATTAATATAGGCTGACCAAAGGATGGGGCCTCAGAAATTCGCACATTACGCGGAATGATAGTTTGATAAACNGTAGCTCCAAAATGAGANCGTACATCAGCTTCNACCATCTCAGACAATTTATTCCTTGTGTCATACATAGTCAGCACTATACCTTGCAACATAAGTCCTCGATTCAAGNCAGACTTGACAGTTTTAATGGTTTGTGTCAGCTGCGCCAGACCTTCAAGCGCATAAAATTCACATTGAAGCGGCACAATTACAGTATGCGCAGCACATANCGCATTTACAGTCAATAAACCGAGCGACGGTGGGCAATCTATCAGAAGGTAGTCAAAATTTGCCTGAAGACCCAAAAGCTGGTCTGCCAGCCGATATTCGCGTCTGTCTAAAGAACTCAATTCAACTTCAGCAGCAGACAAATCCATCGTGGCGGGTATAATGGATAGGCCTGGAACTTGTGTTGTGATAATCGCGTCTGTTGCTCTGCATTCACCTATGACCAGCCGGTAGCTGTTAACCTCACGTGCATGAGGGTCCACACCCANCCCTGTGCTGGCATTGCCTTGAGGGTCAAAATCAACCAACAAAACATTCATGCCACAGGCTGCCAAAGCGGTGGACAGGTTCACAGCTGTCGTTGTCTTTCCAACACCCCCCTTTTGGTTTGCTACAGCAATAATTTTAACAGACATAAATNTATAACCCTCTGATATATNGNTATTNTTATNNTTTNAGATGTATTATTGAAGCATCCTGNTCAGTGATGCTTGGATAAGAAACNGCTTTTANTTTTGACAATGTCGACCATTCGGTCAGCTCTTGNTCTACTCCCTTTCCTTTCAGAAATAAATAGGAAAGTCCNGGATGAACCTGTGTTTGAGTCAGATGAATTAATTTTGGGACCGGTGCAAGCGCGCGNGCTGTNATGACATCAATATTTAAATACGGCAAATTTTCAATGCGGGTATGGTGGATGGTNGCNNNTACATCAGTTTCAGCCAGANCCGTACGNATNAATGCTATCTTTTTCGCATCGGATTCGACCAGATGCACCTCATGTTTTGTTAATAACGCCAGAATAACACCAGGCAACCCTGCCCCTGCACCAATATCCATGATTCGACCTATTGTATTAGGGAGGTGCCCGATCAGTTGGGCACAGTCCAGAATATGACGTTGCCAGATATGAGGCAGCGTTTTTGAAGAAACCAGGTTGATGTGCTGCTGCCATTTTTTTAGCAACTTTACATAAAGTTCAAGCTTGGCTTCTGTTTCACGTGAAACATTTAGATAAGCACATACCTCTTTTCGGGTGCTTTCAGGTGGAAATATGGGATTAATGGTCACTATACGCTCTGTTAGCTGCCTGCAGATTCATATGCAGCCTGACTGGATNTAACNGGCCGATCTTTTTTCAGATACCNCANAACAGCNACNAGAGCTGCTGGTGTCATGCCNGGAATACGGCTGGCTTGACCAATAGTNTCNGGNTGATGNCGTTGGANCAAATAACNTGNNTCAGCAGACAACCCACCAATTTTAGAAAATGGAGTTTGTGAAGGGATTCTTAGTGCATCGTCACGCCGCATGGCGTCTATATCCGCCTGCTGCCGGGTAAGGTAGCCAGAATAACGGCAATCTGTCTCGAGTTGACCATGCAATTTTGATTCAATTTCTGCCAATTCAGGCCATAACCGCTCACAATCAACGAGCCGCACGCCTTCTAAAGCCAGCAAATCTGCTGGTGTCTTTGCACTTCCGTCACGAGAAACAGGTAAATCCTCTGTTATGAGTTCGTTTGGCCGCTTTGGTTTGGTGTTTAATAGCCTCTTTGCCCGCGACAAAGCTTGCTTTTTTTGCTCCCAATGTTGACGCCGCTCAAATCCGACACAGCCAATTTCTATACCTTTGTCAGTTAATCGCTGATCAGCATTATCGGCACGAAGAAATAGTCTATATTCCGCGCGTGATGTAAACATGCGATAAGGTTCTTTCGCACCTTTCGTAACCAAATCGTCTATCATAACACCGATATATGCGTCTGCCCGGTCAAGAACAAATTGTCGTTCTTCTTTTACCGATGATGAAAGACTAATGGCAGCGTTTACACCTGCAATCAGACCTTGTGCAGCAGCCTCTTCATATCCTGTCGTTCCATTTATTTGCCCAGCTAAAAATAAACCCGGTAAGGTTTTAAGCTCAAGAGATGATGACAATGCCCGTGGATCAATGAAGTCATACTCTATCGCATACCCGAATTGCAGAATTTTTGCTGCCTCGAGACCCTTAATTGAAGCAATCAGTTCAGTTTGTACTTCACGTGGAAGGCTGGTAGATATTCCGTTGGGATAAACCGTGTGATCGTCGAGACCCTCCGGCTCCAAGAATATCTGATGTGAATCTCTGTCTCCAAACCTATAAACTTTATCTTCAATAGATGGACAATAACGTGGTCCTTGCCCTTTAATCTGACCTGAATAAACGGCAGATAAATGAATAGACCGTGAAATAATCTCATGTGTTCTCTCATTGGTGCGGGTTATACCGCAGTCAATTTGCGGGATGTCTATCTGATTCGTCAATGTTGAAAAGGGAACAGGATCACTGTCAGCTGGCTGCATAGTGAGTCGTGACCAGTCGATTGTGCGTCCATCCAGCCTTGCGGGCGTGCCTGTTTTCAACCTACCAACTGGCAACAACATTTCCCTCAACCGCTTCGCCAGAGCCCGTGATGGTGCTTCGCCAACACGCCCAGCCGGGGTACGCTCTGATCCCAGATGAATTAGCCCACCCAAGAATGTACCTGTTGTCAAAACCACAGCCTCTGATGTAATGCTCTCACCAGTTTCTGTCAAAACCCCTGAAACAGAGCCTTGATTTGTCTGAATATCAGCGACAGCACCTTCAAGGATGGTCAAATTTTCCTGTTGGGCCAAAAGCGTCTGCATCGCCTTTCGGTAAAGCTTACGATCAGCTTGCGCACGTGGTCCGTGAACAGCGGGCCCGCGTGACTTGTTCAACATTCTGAACTGAATACCAGCTCTGTCTATCGCCCTCCCCATTAACCCATCAAGAGCATCTATCTCACGCACAAGTTGGCCCTTGCCAAGACCGCCAATCGCCGGGTTGCACGACATTTCGCCAATTTTATCTGCTTTCATAGTTACAAGCGCTGTCCTCGCGCCCATGCGTGCTGCTGCTGCTGCTGCTTCTGTCCCAGCGTGGCCACCACCAATCACCACAATGTCAAAACTCTTGTATGTCATTTCTTTTTGACCCAAACAATAGGGTGAAGTCCAATTTAATTAAAACAAAACTGTTCATTTGTTCTGCCAACTTGTAATGCTAATAATCTACGGTGTTTCACGTGAAACATCAAACTTTGACACCGACCAAAAAGCCGTTCGGTGCTTTTCTACTTTATTTTCCGATACAGAAGGATGAGAAAATATGATCAAGCACATCTTCAATATCCACCTGACCAAGGATGCGGGACAGCGATGATGTTGCTAACCTAAACTCCTCCGCGATAAATTCTGTTTGATCTACTGCAGATAAACATAGGCTTGCCTGCAAATGCTCCACGGCCTGTCGAACTGCTTGTTGGTGGCGAACACGCGTTAGGGTAACAGATGATGAGGAACGATTTAGGTTTCGAATAATCTTTTCCAGCCGTCTCTCGAATGCACTCAGCCCTGCTCCGTCCTTTGCACTTATATATATAACATCTTCTTCAGAAAAGCGGGCTGTTATGTGCTGTACATTACCAACCTCTATGCCTTTATCACTCTTGTTAAGCAAAAGAAGGGGGGGAACTGAGTCCGGTGTTACTGTTTCAAACAGCTCTGCAGACCAGCCAGCCTGGTTGCCATCAACAACAAAAACCAAAACATCGGCGTCTTCTGCTGCTTGTCTAGCCCGATCTATCCCCTCTTTTTCGATAGGGTCATCTGTCTGGCGCCATCCTGCTGTGTCTTTCACCAAAACAGGTATACCCGCTATTTCAATTCCAACTTCTATACTATCGCGCGTTGTGCCAGGTATTTCTGACACTATCGCAGCCGGGCGCCGCGCCAACAAATTCAGAAGGGTGGATTTCCCAGCGTTTACAGGACCTGCCAATACTACAGAAAGTCCTGATCTGATAATCTGGCCTTTATGAAAATCAGACAAACTCGCTTTCATATCGTCATGAATAATCTTAATTCGATTTTTGATTTGCGTCTCTAACGAGGTTGGAAGCTCTTCATCAGCAAAATCAATTAATGTTTCCAATTCAGATAAGCAAGAAATGATTTCTGAGCGCCAGCTTTCAACAGGACGGCGCAAGCTTCCCGACATCTGGGCAACAGCCTGTTCCCGCTGCAAGGATGTGTCAGCATCAATCAGATCAGCAAGCCCTTCAGCAGAGGTTATATCAGTTTTATTATGATCAAGGGCGCGGCGGGTGAATTCACCCGCTTCAGCTAAACGAAAACCTGATGTAGCTGCTAAATGATTGAGAATATCCTCAACCACGGCTGGTGAACCATGACAATGAATCTCTGTTACATCCTCCCCTGTTGCCGAGTGCGGCCCAATAAAATTAATCATCATCACATCATCAATGAGTTTGCCATTCTTATCCTTAAGCCATCGCCTTTGTGCCTGTCGAGGCTGAAGCAGAGCTGTGCCAAACAATTTTGCCACGTAACCGGCCCGGGGGCCTGAAACACGAATTACAGCCAAAGCTGACCGGCCAGGAGGTGTAGCTAACGCAAAAATTGTGTCTGTAAAGGAATATTGCTTCATAATGGTGGTTGAAATATTTAACTGTGATAGCTTTAATATACAAACTGGTTCCGCCTAATACCTTCAGTTTACCGAACAACATGTATACAAGCTCATTCTTATCTCCACTTGGTTATATGCGCGCCTGTTCAAGTGAAACTGGCTTGTATGCGCTCGATTGGCAACAAAAGCCTTTTAAAAAGGTCAATCAGGAAAATGACGTTTCACGTGAAACAATTAAACAAATTGCGCGTTATTTAAATAATCAATTAACAGACTTTACGGTTCCACTTGATCTGTCCCGCTATAGCCCCGCTTTCGTAAGATGGCTAAGTGTTCTATCCACTGTTCCCTTCGGTCATGTCATCAGTTATAAGGAATTTGCATTAAGGTGGGGAAACGTTAAGGCAGCTAGGGCTGCTGGCCAAGCTTGCAGACGTAACCCTTTACCTATTATTTTACCCTGTCACCGAGTCGTGCAGTCTAATGGAAAATTTTACAACTACAGTGGTGGGGATAGGAAAAACTACAAGAACTCCACTAATATTAAAAGAAAACAATGGCTTATTAATTTTGAGTCAGGAATAGAGACAAAAATTTAACTATTCATCTGTTCAAAAAAATCTAAATTTGTCTTCGAATGCCGCATTTTGTCTGCTAAAAACTCCATCGCATCAACTGGTCCCATCTGCATCAAGATACGTCGCAGCACCCACATTTTTGACAAAGTCTGTTTATCAACCAGCAACTCTTCTTTCCGTGTGCCAGACTTTGTCACGTCAATGGCAGGGAAGACACGCTTATCAGATAACTTACGGTCCAGAATTACTTCACTATTTCCAGTTCCTTTAAATTCCTCAAAGATCACCTCATCCATGCGTGACCCAGTTTCAATCAATGCAGTGGCAATAATCGTCAGTGAACCACCCTGTTCTACATTACGAGCAGCACCAAAAAAACGTTTAGGCCGCTGCAATGCATTTGCATCTACACCTCCAGTCAGAACTTTCCCTGACGATGGGACAACGGTGTTATAAGCACGCGCCAAACGGGTAATTGAATCCAACAGAATTACAACATCGCGTTTATGTTCAACAAGTCTCTTCGCTTTCTCGATAACCATATCTGTAACCTGAACGTGGCGTAACGCTGGTTCATCAAAAGTTGAAGATATCACCTCCCCATTCACAGACCGCTGCATATCTGTGACTTCTTCCGGCCGCTCATCGATGAGCAAAACAATCAAATAAACTTCTGGGTGATTTACGGATATTGCATGTGCAATGCTTTGCAACATCATAGTTTTACCAGTGCGTGGTGGAGCAACAATCAACCCACGTTGGCCTTTTCCTATGGGTGAGATTAAATCCATTACACGTGGAGTATTATCTTTTCTCTCAGGATCAAATGGTAATTCCATGGTTAATTTTGAATCTGGATACAGGGGTGTTAGATTATCAAAATTTATCCGGTGGCGAACAGAGTCGGGATCTTCAAAATTTATCGATTCAACTTTTAACAAAGCGAAGTAGCGCTCGCCATCTTTAGGAGCCCTGATCTCACCCTCTACAGTATCACCTGTCCGCAAGCTAAATCGCCTTACTTGGCTAGGTGAAATATAGATATCATCAGGGCCTGGTAGATAGTTTGACTCTGGAGCACGCAGAAATCCAAATCCGTCAGATAAGACCTCCAAAACGCCTGTACCGCGAATGACCACGTCATTATCAGCCAATTGTTTGAGAATCGCAAACATCATATCTTGCGTTCGTAGTGTTGATGCGTTCTCTATTTCTAACTCTTCAGCATAAGCCAGTAGCTCAGCTGCGTCTTTAGATTTTAGTTCTTGTAAATGCATAAGGCTAACCTTGGAACTAAGATTTATCTGTGAAAATTCGTCACGATAATACGACGATAAACAGGAATAGGGGGGATTAACTATAGATGAATAGTAATTCTATTCATGCCATATATCCAACTAACCTGTCAAATGCTGTACTTTTGATACCTATGTTAAAGAATTGCTTTTAGAAAGGTTCAACAACTGCCATGATTATAATTATAATCATTAATATTGTAGGGGCTTCGTTCCACCATCGGTAACTATGAACGGCAAGAGAATTATTTTGTTCTAAATCACGGCGCATTCTTGCAAAAACCATATGTACCGCAGTCATTAGAAACACACAAAACAGTTTTACCCATAACCACGGCATGGTTAATAAATCGGGATTCTTATGGATTAACCACAACCCCAATCCCCAAGAAACAATCATTGCGGGATTCATAATTGTTTTTAATAACCTACGTTCCATGAGTTTAAATGTTTGCGCTCTAACAGAATCGGGTTCGACCATCGCGTGATAAACGAATAGGCGCGGGAGATATAGTAATCCCGCCATCCATGCCATAACAGCAATTAGATGCAGAGCTTTTACCCATAAATAATCCATTGCTACTCGCCTGATCTGTTTCTAATGAAATTAACGAGATCTTGGACATGTTCTGGAGGAGTTTGTGGGACAATTCCATGACCTAAATTGAAAATATGTGGTCGGTTTGCAAAACAATCAATGATTCTGCTTATTTCATCTTTCAATTGTTGTCCACCTGCAACGAGGCACAAAGGATCAAGATTTCCTTGTATTGCTAGATTATCTGGTAGAACACGATTTGCCCATATCGGATCGGTCTGATGATCAAGGGCGATACAATTCGTTTCTACAATTTCACTATAAGTTATTAATCCTTCACCAATACCCTTCGGAAAGGATATAAATGGCAGCTTTATGTGGTTTTGTTGCAATTTTTCGATAATCTTCTGATGAGGCCTATAAATTAATGCTGAACGCCAGCTAAAAGGCACTGAGCCTGCCCAAGTGTCAAACAACATTAAAGCGTTCACCCCTTGTCCTGCTTGCAAAATCAGAAACTCGACCACTTTTTCAGTGAGTACTTCAATTATTCCCAGAGCTTCAGATGGATTTTGCCACAGAAAATTTTTTGTAGTTGTAAAATCACGTGAGCTTCCACCTTCAATTAGGTATGTCATTAATGTCCAGGGTGCACCTGAAAAACCAATAAGGGCCGTTTTATTTGGAAGCTTCTGCCTTATTTTAGTTATAGCTTTTCCAATAGGATGATATTTATTTGTTAGGTTCTTTTGAGCAAAAATCTCAATGTCTTTTAAAGAAGTCAATTTATCTAAGCTTGGACCATATTCCGGTATGAATTGTACGTTTCTGTTCATCGCCCAAGGGACAAGTAGAATATCCGAAAAAATTATTGCTGCATCAAACTGGTATTTTTCGATCGGTTGTAGTGTGACTTCACATGATTTATCTGGGTTTAAACAAAAGGATATAAAGTCAGGTTCAGTTTCTCTTATTTTTCTATATTCAGGAAGGTAACGTCCTGCTTGACGCATAATCCATGTTGGGGGTGGGTCTAGGCGTTTACCTTTTAAGACGTCTGTAAAGCGCATATTCTTTACTTCTATTATTTATATTATATTTAACTTTGTTGTAGTGGTAGGTAATGCAAAATCATGTAATACAATTATTGAAATTTTTAACCACAAATTTATCCACATTATATCGTCACAAGGGCAGGTATTTGTATAATTAATTCAGGTATTAACGTTTGTCCAGTTACGTTATCCTCTATTAATGAATGTGTAGGTGAGAAGTTTTCCTGTTGCAGCTATAAACTTATATAAAATGTGTATAACAAGAAAAATAATCTGCAATCTTGCAAACTATACACGTAAGCGAATATTTTTAATCTCAGATGATGTATTTAGGCTATTAATAGGAGATGACGATTTTAGTCAGGATGTGTAACGTAAACAGTTATGAATCATTCTTTACTACATATTCACTTAGTTTCTGATTCCACAGGTGAAACTGTTCACCAGGTAGCGCGTGCAGCCTTGGCGCAGTTTCCTGATGTTCAGATATCTGAACATATCTGGACGCTAGTTCGAAGCCCTGCTCATGTTGAAACAATTGCATCAGCGTTGAATCGCAATCCTGGAATTTTGTTGTACTCAGTCGTAGACCCAGAGATAAGAAAATCGATTGAAAAACTTTGTATTGAAAACAATACTCCCGGTTTGTCTGTTCTGGATCCGTTAATGGATCTACTTAGCTCTGTTCTCGGTTATAGACAAAACATCCGACCTGGTGGTCAACACAAACTCGATAAGGCTTATTTTGATAGGATGGCCGCCGTTGAGTTCGCTGTGAACCATGATGATGGTTTGAATATGGATAGGCTAAAAGATGCACAAATCTTGCTGGTTGGTGTGTCGCGCACATCAAAGACTCCAACATCAATGTATTTGGCAAACCGTGGTTATCGTGTTGCAAATTATGCATTAGTTCCGAATGTGAGTTTCCCAATGCACTTGGTTGAAAATATACCAGATTTATTTGTTGTGGGTCTTACAACAGACGCTAAGAGACTATCTCTTGTCAGGCGGAATCGTTTGCAACACATGTCTGACAGCCAGAATGATTCCTATGCTGATCTTGATCTTATTAATGAAGAGTTGAAATCAGCTCGCCGATTATTTTCTAATAATAAATGGCCAGTTTTAGATGTTTCACGCCGATCAATAGAAGAAACAGCTGCTGCGATATTACATTTATATGCAAACCAGCGTGAAAAAAAATTAAATGCTCAAATACCCAACGAGGCACCTTCATGATAAAATGGTCATTATCTGGCCAGCCATTAATCCTTGCTTCTGCGAGCCCCATACGGGCCAAGGTTTTGGAAGCGGCTAAGCTGTTGATTGAAATCGTCCCGGCAGCTATTGATGAGGATGCAATAAAACAAAGCGCCTTACAAAGCGGCCTTTCCTATGAAGATCTTGCGATATTACTAGCCGAACTTAAAGCAGAAGCTGTCAGTCAGCAACATATGGGCTATGTTTTGGGTTGTGATCAAATTTTAGTCTGTGGAAAACAGTTGTTCAACAAGCCTCAAAATCTGGCTGAGGCGAAGGCACACCTGTCAGCTTTGCAGGGTCGAAAACATATATTGATAACAGCGTGTGTTTTGTTTCATGGCCAAAATCGGGTATGGCATCATTTTTCAAAATCACCGCTGAACATGCGTGCATTATCTGAAACCGAGATCGATGAGTATATTTCTAGTTTTCCAGAAGCTTGCCTGTCTTCACCAGGCGCCTATCAAATTGAGGCTGGCGGCGCGCATTTGTTCTCTGAAATGGCAGGCCCAAGCTATGACATATTGGGTTTGCCTTTGCTGCCCTTGTTGGCGTTTTTGCGAGAACGCGGCCTAGCACTAAGGAACACGGATTGAAAAGATGCTTATTGTCGGGTTAACAGGCTCAATTGCTACAGGAAAATCGACAGTTTCAACTATGCTTAGGCGGTTGAATTTTCGGGTTCATGATTCTGATAAAGCTGCGCATCAACTAATGGGTCCTGGTGGCAGTGCTGTTGAGCGAATATTGTCTCGGTTTGGTTCTGAAGTAGGAAGTTTGTCGTCCGGTATAAATCGTACTCAATTAGGCAATCTAGTATTTTTTGATCCAAACAAACGTTGTCTGCTTGAGCAAATCTTGCACCCCCTTATCCATGAGCAGAAAGAGAGGTTCATTCAGCATAATCGATTTCAGCGTAAGAAAGTTGTGTTTTTGGATGTGCCATTGCTATTTGAGACAGGTGGTGACCATTATTGTGACCGGGTGATTACTGTCTGGTGTCCCCCAACCCTTCAATCCATTCGCGCATTGCGGCGGCCGGATATGACAGAAAAAAAACTCTCTTCTATTTTGGAAGCACAATGGCCACAACCAATTAAATGTTTCTTGTCAGATTTGGCCTTACCTTCTTCTATCGGTCAGGCTGAAACTTTAAAACGCCTGAAAAGATGGTTACGATCAGAAAACTTTATTTGAAACAAAAGGAGGGGGTTAGATTATGCGTCATCTTGTCTTAGATACTGAAACAACAGGATTATCCGTAAAGGAGGGTCATCGAATTATTGAAATCGGTGCGGTTGAGATGGTGAATTTTTCGTCTACTGGGCGGTCTCTTCATTTATACATAAATCCAGAACGCGACGTTGATGTTGGTGCGCAAGACATACACGGGCTGTCTTCTGAATTTTTGGCAGACAAGCCAGTATTTGCTGATATTTTGACTGAATTTCTAGAATTTATTGGAGATGATTTGCTGGTGATCCATAATGCGCCTTTTGATATCGGATTTTTGAATGCAGAGTTTTCACGCTGCGATCATCCACCCTTGTCTATGGAACGTGTAATCGACACACTACCATTAGCACGTAAAAAATATCCTGGCGCGCAAGCCAGTTTGGATGCGTTGTGCAGACGATTTGGTGTTGATAACTCCCATCGTGAATTACATGGCGCCCTGGTTGATGCAGATCTTCTGGCCTCTGTATTTGTGGAATTGGAGGGTGGCCGCCAACCGGGGTTGGAATTGGATGATGGTGCCAAAAATGTTCCATCAAAGAACAATATATCTGGCGAGGATACAAATCTTTCTGGGTTTATTCTGCGCAAACGAGCTGTGCGACCTCCACGCATATTCGCGATATCTGACGCTGAAATTGCCGCACATAAGGAATTGGTAGAAATGATGGATGATGCGATTTGGCTGCGTTGAGACTTTTTCACAACGACTATAAAGCAGATGAATTGGATTCTTTTTCCTCAGTATCTGAAACATTATTTTGATATAGGGCGATAAAATCAATTGGGTTGAGGTTCAGTGGCAAAAAGCCACCATCGCGGGTCGTATCTGACATTATTGCGCGCGCAAACGGAAATAGCAGGCGCGGTCCTTCAATCATCATAAGGGGTTGAATTTTGTCGTCACTAATATTTGTTGCTGACATCAAGCCGGCATAAGCAAGTTCAGTGACAAATAGTATTTTTTCTTCAATTTTTGCAGTTGCCGCCAATTTTAGCTCAACTTCNAANAAGGNTTCATTNACNCGTTTAGAGGNAACATTTACTCCAATTTGNACATCTGGTTGACCCAGAGCTTTTACAAAACAATCTGGGGCGGCGGGGCTTTCGAAGGATAAATCTTTCACATATTGTGCGTGTACGCTGATTTGCTGATGGTGTTCATGTGATGAATGCTGTTCTGCCATTGTTTTTCCTGTTTACTTTCAAATAGCGGTGATTGCAGACGATAAACGGCTATTTTATCTCTCTAACAGTCTACTAGACATCTCTCAAGGTTTGAAATTCTAGTGCTTAATTTTGCGGATCGTCCTTTGATTCGTATTGCCCCTCTATAACTTCGCCCTCTAGCGGTTGTTGCCGAGCAAATGACGAGTGTCTTGTTGGTCTTTTATGNTTCTGACTGTAAGATGAAAGTCCATCTATAGGACTAGACAGTGTGGAAAAGTCTGAGAAGAGTTTTGATGAGTGAACAGATGCACCTAACTGATTTAGAAGGAATTGGCCAATTATTGTCCGCAAACCTGGTATAAAGCAAAGAAGACCAATAATATCTGTTACATAACCTGGCAGCAGCATCAAAACTGCGCCTAATACAAGAGAGAGACCGCTGGTTAGTGTTGATTTATTGATTTCACCTTCGTTTATGCTGTTTTGCCATTGCTGTATGACCGATCTACCTTGACGTTTAACCAACGTAACTCCAATAAAAGCTGTAACAAATATGCCCAGAAAAGTCATTAAGCCCCCAATGGCATTGCCTATTACAATGAACGCTTCGAATTCAATCCAGCCGTAAAACCCCAAAAAAATGAGAAGAAGAAGAGGCATTTTCATCCCTTTGCTTGTAACTTGGACCAGTTAAGCTTATGTCTACTAAATATATGGTAGATATGTGGAGTGATTGATAGGATGCAACTTATTACTCTTTTATACCGAATTAAAAAATAAATGAACCCTCTGGCTATTTGTGACGTGAACCATGCCCTTCATCGATATACTCATTTTCGCAGCTATTGCATTGTTTTTAATTTTTCGCTTAAAGTCCATATTGGGCAATCGTGATGGTTTTGAACAAAAACGTCCTGAACAATCCGCTTTTGATTCAACNGCGCAAATTGAAAATGACAATGTTCCTAAAAAAATCGTTCCGTTACAAGCTAAGAAAGCTTCCTCAAGAATAGCAAATGGACAAGGACTTGACGCTGTCAGAGAGGCAGATACTTCATTCAAAGATGACGAGTTTATGCAAGGTGCTGCTGGTGCGTTCAGCATGGTTCTGCAAGCATTTGCTGATGGGGATCTGTCCACTTTGCGGCGTCTGTTGGCATTTGAACTTTATGAGGAGTTTGCGCAGAGCATACATAACCGTGATAAAGAGGGCGATCAGCTCACGATCACTGTTCATGCCATTAATGATGTTCAGCTTACAGATGGGTCGGTGAAGGATTTCATTGCGTCTGTCACTGTTAAGTTTATCAGTGAACAAAGTCGCACAGTTCAAAACAATGCTGGCGTCACAATTGAGGATGAATCAGAAGAACAGGCTGTTATTACAGACGTCTGGGTTTTTGAACGTGATACACAATTGGATGACCCGAATTGGAAGCTGGTTGAAACTCAAAATGAGGTAGACAGCTGATTGACTAAAAAAGCAGTTGTCATAAGGTTATAATTAATCCAAAAAAGGGCATCTATGGGACGCAATCGAGATAACACTCCGTTAGATCCCAAAGGACAATTTGATGATGATCGGTTGCTCTGGGAAAAAGTGACCCAAAGCGTTAAAAAAATCAGATCGCAGTCATTTTTTCAACCACTGAAACACACAAAAGAAGCTAAGACGGAGTTAAAAATAAAGAACCGGGCTGTTCAACCTCAGTCTGTCCAAACTGGTCAAGTAAAAGCCAAAATAGCACATGTCAAACCAAAACCTACGGACTTTCGGCTGGGTGACAAGTCCGGTATAGACCGGTCATCAGCTCGTCGGTTGCAACGCGGTCAGGTGCTTATAGAGGATAGACTAGATTTACATGGACTTTCACAAGAACAGGCGCACAAAAAACTTAATGCTTTCATCGGCCGAGCTGTGCAGCAGAACTCCCGGCATGTGTTGATTATCACAGGAAAGGGTCGTAATGGACATGGCATTTTGCGTCACAAGGTCCCGGAGTGGCTGAAAGATGCGCCGCTATGTAATCATGTAAACGCCATTTCATATGCTCAGCCAAAGGATGGCGGGAAGGGCGCACTTTATATCCGCCTGAAACGCCAGCGTGGAGAAAATAAATGACTCCTTTTGGTCTTAAATCGAGACAATTGCGCCGTCAGAAAGGCGTGACTTTGCAAGAACAGGCAAATGTGCTGGGTGTATCTGCTGCCTATATTTCAGCTCTTGAACATGGCCAAAGGGGTAAGCCTTCGCCGGCTTTTGTTGACCAGATATGTGTCTGGTTTGGTCTGATATGGGATGATGCGGAGCAGCTGAAATATTTAGCTCAGATGTCGCACCCAAAGCCAACAATGAAAACAGGTGGCCTGTCAGCTGAAGCAACATTTTTGGCTAATCTTCTTTCACAGAACATTGATCGTCTGTCTGATACGCAGTGTTCGGCCTTGAATGAAGTTCTAAATAGTCAGTTGGGAACGGGCAAATTATCTGCTTTCATTTCATCTTCTGCGGATCATGCATCCTCTGATGAGCCCTGAGCTTCATCTGGTGTTTTAAATGGAAAGCTGTTATTACGTCACTCAGATAGTGAACAAGTTCACAACAGAGTAAGGCTGTCCGCCATGTCACGTAATGCGCAAATTGAGAGAAAAACGAAAGAAACACAGATATCCGTCACATTGGATATCGACGGGTCTGGCCAGAGTGATATCAATACGGGCATTGGATTTCTTGACCACATGCTGGAACAGTTCGCCCGACACAGCTTAATGGATATCACACTCAAAGCAAAGGGTGATTTACATATCGATGATCATCACACCACTGAAGACACAGGATGGGCAATTGGCGCAGCTTTGAACAAAGCCCTCGGTGAGCGCGCAGGAATTAATCGTTATGCGAGTATCTATGTGCCTATGGATGAATGTCTTAGTCGAGTGGTTTTGGATATATCTGGCCGGCCATTTTTAATTTGGCAGTGTGACTTACCTGCAGAAAAGTTGGGCACTATGGAAACCGAATTATTTCGGGAATGGTTTCAGGCTTTCGCAATGAGTGCAAAACTTACCGTGCATGTGAAAAATGAATATGGCGAAAATACACATCATATTATTGAAAGCTGTTTCAAGGCTTTGGCTCGTGCTTTGCGTCAGGCCACTGAAATTGACCCGCGTGGCGAGGGGCGCATACCGTCAACAAAAGGCGTGCTGGGTGGATCTTTGTAAAATAGGCGTTAGATGAAAATTGGAATTATAGATTATGGGTCTGGTAATCTACATTCTGCCCATAATGCCGTTCGTCAAGCAGCGTCAGTTGCTTGCCCCGGTGGTGTAATTGAACGTATCACCTCAGCGCCTGATTTAAAAAGCTGTGACCGGATAATTTTGCCAGGTGTTGGTCATTTTGCTGACTGCTACGTTGGCCTTTCTGCAATAGAGGACATGATAGACACCTTGAATGAGCTCGTTAGAGTGCAGGCACGGCCATTTCTTGGCATATGTGTTGGCATGCAGCTTCTGGCTGACATAGGCAATGAAGGTGGCACATCTGTTCCTGGATTGGGCTGGATTCCCGGCGATGTGGTGCATCTTGGCGAGAAGATGGACAAACAGAGTCTATCTGATTTGAAAATTCCGCATATGGGCTGGAACCATATTCAGCTCCATCAGTCTAATCATCCTGTTTTGGCGCAAATTCGAACCCAGATGCAGTTTTATTTTTTACATAGCTTTGTATTCCAGCTCGCCGATCCAACTCATTGTCTGGCAACAGCCGCATATGGGTTGGATGTTGCAGCAGTGATCGGGCACGAGAATATTATTGCCACCCAATTTCACCCTGAAAAAAGCCAGCAAGCTGGTCAGTATTTTTTGCAGGAGTTTCTAAAATGGCAGCCTTGATGGTGAAACTTCTGGAAAAGTGGTGGTACAAATGACGAGCGTCCCGCAGGGTAGACAGCCCCTTGTGACTGTTGAAATGGTTACAGAGCTAAATGCCTACGACATATCTGAACTTTGTGATGCAACAGAAGAAGCGATTGATGCTGGTGGAGGGTTTGGCTGGTTAGCACCTCCCCCACGCACAGTTCTGGAAGATTATTGGCGGGGCGTACTGCTCATTCCTGATGTCACCTTATTTCTGGGAAAGTTGGACCATGTGATTGCCGGCTCTTGCCAAATTGTTAGCCCACCCCGCAATAATGAGGCGCAGGCACTTGCATGTCAGCTGAGAACTTTCTTCTTAGCCCCTTGGGCACGAGGCCATGGGTTGGCTGGAAAGCTGGTCGCTGAGGCAGAGGATTTTGCTAGGTCAGAAGGATTTAAGATTTTAAATCTCGATGTTAGGGCAACGCAGGACAGGGCCATTCGGGCTTTCCGTCAACGTGGATACCAGCAATTTGGCACAAATCCGTTTTATGCTTACGTTGGTGATGAATTTATTCCCGGCCTATATTTTAGTAAACTTTTGCAGACGCGATAGTGTCTGTTTTTCCTGCAGAAAGCATATTTAGCCTATGATTACACTTTATCCTGCCATTGACTTGAAAGACGGTCAGGTTGTCCGCTTGCTTCAAGGTGATTTTGATAAGCTTACAGTTTATGCTCCAGATCCGGGCGCTCAAGCCAGAGAGTTTGCTGATTCGGGGTGTAACTGGGTCCATGTTGTAGATCTCGACGGAGCTGTTGCTGGTGAAAGCCGAAACAACGTGGCTGTGCGAGCTATCGTAGAAACTGGTATGAAAGTGCAGTTGGGTGGCGGCATCCGCACAATGCACACCATTGAGACACTGCTGGCTAAAGGAATAAGCCGTGTCGTTTTGGGTACAGTAGCTTTGAAGGATCCTAAGCTGGTGAAGGAAGCAGCCTCGGCTTTTCCAGGGCAGATTGCAGTCGGCGCAGATGCGCGCGAGGGAATGATCGCGGCTGAAGGTTGGCTTGAAACAAGTCAGGTTAAGACTGTCGATCTTGTACGCCGATTTGAAGATTGTGGCGTGGCAGCTGTTATTTTTACAGATATTACGCGCGATGGTGCATTGACGGGNGTGAATGCGNAAGCCACATCAGATCTAGCGTCTTCTGTGTCTATTCCGGTTATCGCGTCCGGCGGTGTGCGCGGTGTGGAAGATATCTGTGCCTGCGCATCACTAGCGCATACAGGTCTTGAGGGGGTGATCACAGGGCGTGCCCTATATGATGGACGAATTAATCTGAAACAGGCCCTTGCAGCGGCGAGAGGAGAGCTATGTTAAGTGCGCGTGTTATACCTTGTCTTGATGTGCATGAGGGTCGTGTTGTCAAAGGAGTGAATTTTGTTAATCTAGTTGATGCAGGTGATCCTG
>PBLM01000014.1 GCA_002721775.1 Rhodospirillaceae bacterium
AATGAGGACTGAGCGCTGAATAGGTTGCAGTAAGTTTGGCCGCCAACAATGGCGGCCGTTTAAATGCGATCTTAATCAAGTATGGTTTTTTGTCATCAACGAAGGCTTTGATCAGCAGACTGTTGAATTTTCTGAAACCACCTTTCTCTAGCCATGCTATCGAAGGACTATCTAAATGTGAGAGGTCATGTCAGCGCAAATAGGGTACCGGGGGGTCTAACCGTCGTTGTGATTGTTACCGCCCAGATACATTGGGGGATGGAATCACCTCAAACGTCGGTACCCACAAGCTAGTAGCAGGAGTTATGCACGATGAAACTCCCTCGACTCAGACGTTTATCAGCGATGGACAAGTGTTACGGCTCTAGCTAATTTCTTCTCGGAGCGCCATCAAATCCTGCTTGTCTACAAATCCAACCTGAACCCTGTCCAAACCCTTTGGAGAGTCGACTAAGCAGTCTCCATCCATAAGCAAATCTTTCGCATCAGGTTCGCCAATAATTAGCCGACTCTCCCTAAAGTCGCGAACCTTCAAAGCAATATTAGTCCCAAGGTTATTTTTCACCGTGGTGTGAATAGACTCTTTGTTTGCTCGTTGCGTGCCTAAGATCACCCGAATTTGAAAAGATCTCGCCATAGAAATAAATTCTATGAATTCGTCGTTAGTAATTCCCCTGAATTCATCCATGATGATGATCAACCAAGTGAATGTGGCATTAGGGTCAGCGACCTTTGCTTCCATCCGACGTTTAAGTTCAGCACTGGCATTTTCTAGCATCCTATTAAAGCCACCCTCATTTGTGATTACTGGCTGCCATAGATGCGGCAAAGAGCGATAGTGCGCAAACTCCTCCATCTTGTGGTCGTACAAAATTAATCTGACCTTTGAGGGGGGGTATCTAAAAACGAGACCCCATATAATGCTGTGCAAAAGGACACTTTTACCCCCGCCTGTACTCCCACCGACCAACATATGTAAGGTAGAGCCCGCGTCTAACTGATAGGGCGCCCGCTCCTGATCCCTTCCAATTAGATATTGAGGCGCAGCTTCCAGATCCACATCAGCCACCTCCTGCAGCAGCGGCAGAATAGGGGCAAATTCTCTTTCTTCGGTATAAAGAGAGAGTTCAACCCTGACTGACGACGATATGTTTACCCGGACTTGCTCTCTGTTGGTGGCGACGCTCAAATCTTTAGTAAGAGATGCAATCGCGGTGAGGGACTTAGAGTGCTCTTTTGGTTCGAACTCAAAACAAATGTTACTCATCCCAACAATAGGGTCTGCTAATGGAACCAGCTCAATCTTTTCTAGCGTCTTCACGGTCCCCACAATGATGTCAGTAAGCTGCGTCAGTGTGTCTAGGGTAACCTGCTCTCTGGGCTGCTCGGATTCAAGCTCGCCAAACATCTCCAGGGTGAGCGGGAGGTCAGGCTCGGGGTCAGCAAGTGGTAAATAGCTGGCTTCCTCGTTCGAAATGGAACCCGGTGTTGACCTTGGTTCCCTTAAGGCTCGATTCTCTCTAGACCGCGGATGCTCCACTGGAGCAGCTTGGCTCTCTTCATTTTCGGGCTCGTTACTCTCAGGAGTATCGATATTTCGCTTTTCTTCGCGATTTTTTCTCTTTTCTTCAACCTTGGACCGAGGCGTAGGTTCAATGGCGCGAGGTTCCCCACCTTCGGCATCCCTACTCTGGTCTAGACCAGCTGCCCCATCGATATCCCCAAAAGCGTCATCGAGTATCTCTTTGACCCCTAGATCGTCCAGCACCTCTCTGCTAAGGAGCGGCCGTCCCAGAACCCAATAAACCCCAAACAATGCCAGCGCAGAGAACAGCCAAAAACTTACATCCCCAATTACTGAACCCAACATCATTGGCACGAAGTCGCCCAGCAAGCCGCCTCCTGTGGACGCACCATCAGGACCCAGAGTGGGTGCAGAGGCTATTACTGAAATTAAAGGCGTAGAAATAATGAACCGGTTTCGCCATGCGGTTGCCTGACGCTGCGAAGACATCCTCATCCTCAGTAGACCCGTCAGAGCCATGAACGGCCCCAGGAAAAGACCGCCCCAACCCAAAAATCCGAGAACAATGTCTCTGCCCGTCGGCTCGAATATCGCCAACCAAGAGAAGCCAAGACCTGAGCCAATCCAAATCCAGGCATTGCGTTTCGATGCCACTTTACTCTTCCTACTAGGACTTAATTTGCGTCCAGTCGCCATAATCTAACTGCCCACCGTTACTGTGTTCATTTCTAGCACCACGACCAAAAAAAGTGCCCCATTAGAATGCCGAACATCACATCNAGGGCCTCTACCGTATCACTCTTCCACCAATACAAAAGAAATATGAGGATCATCGAACAAAACCCNAAGAAAGGATGCATAAATCCTTTGATGTAGTTNGTAAATGTTCCGAGGTCAAGCAGCCAAAGGTATACGTCCACTAACCCAACCGCTAACAAGATAGTCACCGCCACCATAGTCAGCTTTGACGTGCGCCTTTCTTGCTTTCCGTCCCTCGCCTTCTGCATGAAGGCAATAGCCATGGCGGCAATTATCGCCAGTGTTCCAAGAGCCTGAACAGTCATTTGATGACCTCCGGTTGTCCATCGTCACAGCTGATACTTTCGCAAAATATGTGCGGTGACAAGCTACTAGNCCTCTAAGCTTTGGCGTCACACTNGAGGAAAGAAGCGACGATCCAGTTGCTAATAGATCGTCGATAAGGAGATACTGAGATTCTTCAGTCGCTCACCCAGGGACCACCTCCGATGTTTCTTCTGGCTATCCCGACAAATGCTTTTCTATCTGCAGCTGTCCTATCGGGCCTTTTACAGTCCGAGACTGTGATGATCTTTGCGGGAATCACGGTGATCTTCGTTGAAATGATGAAGACTCTGGTGATGGCGACAGCAGCAAAACAGGCGACGATAGAATTTGCTCTCTCTCTGATGCTTTTATTGGGTCTAGCGTTGTATGTTCAGTCTTTCAACGGCTGGGGGCTAAATCTCATCACCGTATGTGTCTACATTCAATTTTTAGACACTATCAGCGGCTTTATCGGCACCTTCTTACTAGCTCGCCGCGACTTTGGTCACTGAGGAATTAGTTCCGCTGGCTTCGCGATAGAGGCACTTCCATCTAATATCACCCAACCCTTGGCTTTTCGAAGCTCCTTGCCAACCTGACTCAGCGTGCCTTNTGGCAGAGTGATATACCAATCACCCTCAATTGCATTGAAGCCTCTCCTAGCGTTCTCTCGGNCTAGAAATTTGATGGCGTCATCTTTATCAAGANTAAAAAAAAGCTCATCTGGCATNACGCTGGGCAGTAGTTGTCCGGATTCAACCTCGTACTGATACTGATGCTGATCGTTAAATTTCCAAAGAGTCACGGCCCCATTGACAACCGCTTGCTGAAAAGCAAGGTGATCCTTGAAGCGTATACCCTGAGATGTGGGCGGTGCAGACACCACCTCCACCTCATCATCAAAGTTACCTACTGAACCTACAGCTGGTGCCGACATTTCAAAGGTGTTGGGCGTCTTTGTCGTTTCTGTTTGGGCATCGGTACTTTGGCCGCCGACCGCCGATAACACAGCAAATAGGCAGACAGCTATGATGGCGAAAAAGCGCATCACATCAACATGCAATTCTCCTTCCTCGATAGCTGCTTGAGTACGATAGTGACTAGCTCCGTTCATGTATCCTCGGCTGTCCAATAGTCTTTAACTGACTGCTGATACATTGCAGAAGGGCTTCCTGCTTTTGGAGCCCCTCTCCCATCATCCGAGCATGAACCTTTTCAAGTTTTTCACCCGTCGCCAGAACCTTGATGACACGAAGGGAATAACCCAGTGCACCGCCTACAACTGTGGTGGTCATCGCACTCAATATTCCCCCATTGACCAACAGCGCTAACACCTCTCCTCCATTTATTGCGGCTGCTTCGCCATCAATTGCAGTCGTTAAGGCATCTCTGATCCCGATAGCTGTAAATAGGACTCCAATGCCAAAAAGTAATGAGATGCCTATGTCTACTCGATGCTCTAGATGGAATGTTCTCGACGAGCAGCACTTGTCCTTTCCCAACTCCTCCAGCAGACAGGCCATGCTATGAACAACAAACAGCAGAGCAACACAGAATAAGGGGGCGCTGTATCCTAGATTTAGCGCCAACCAATTAGTTACGCCATGAGCACTTTTTGGAAACTGGCCTCCCCAAGCGTCAGTAAGCAAAACGCTGAACAAGCCCGCAACGAACGCAACGCAGACATGGGCTCTATTCATCGACGTGCCAAGGATGCTTCACAAGAATGACCTACCGCATCTATCACTGTTACCAAGTCCTGATAGTACCTTTGCGACAATCGAAAGCCGGTCTCATCACCCAAAACGTCTAACAACCCGGTCTTTTTATTTTGCAACTCAGTGTTCATGTCACCGAAATAATCATCCTTTTGTCTCAAGGCGACACAGTTGGACCTCGCCTCACCTTTTAACGCGAAGAACTCAGGTTCAAAATATTCGTTGAATAATCGTTTGCCTTCCCTCGAAGAAATTGCACCGGAATCAATGCCAGCTCTAATCAGCTTTGCGAATTGTGCTTTGTTGGCCGAATCTGGATTTTCAACGGCGATATCCATCAAGTCTTTAAAATACGAGTCGAAGTCTGAATGGCATGAATCCAGACTCAGGCTTCTGGTGGCCGCCGCAACATATCCATCGACTGTTTGCGCGCTAGGCATTGAGCACGTGACCCTTGCCACGGTATTGCTCGCACATCCGGTGATGGTTGCAAGCGCAAGAAGCGCAATAAATGCAGATATGAACCTCATAATTTTCTCTCCCAGATCAGTTTACGTAAAGATCGCTAAATACTTGTTGCTCGGAGGTGTACTCCAAACCAATGTTCAAAAGTTCTTGGCGATCATCAGTGCTGCCCCAAAGAAACGTCTTCACGTTATCCACAGTTCCATTCATTTGATCAGTTAGCTCCACCCACTCAAGTTCTAAAAGTAATTCTGTGTGCTGCGAGTCAATCTCTGCCTCAATCAAGTCCAAGTACTTAGCCGAGTTCACCGAATCAATGTAGAGTTGCGCAGCGAGCACAGTGCTGGTGCTATTTGACCCGCTATTCCGCTTGACCAGTTTGTAGTAACCCTCGAAGAGTCCGCTCAACCGGCTGCCCCTGGTGTTTTGAAGGCCTCTTCCAGCCGAATTAGTGGTCTCTGATCGACCTGAAACCAGTCGCTGAAGATCTCCTGGGGTCATTTTCCGTCCCAACTCCGACTGCATGCGCTCAGCGAGTGAATCCCGGGTCTTCTCAATACTGATCCTTATGTCTGGCAAGTGTTCTTGCATTTCAGTTAGCAAAGAATTGTAGGTCTGCTTCATCCCTCTTCTTAGTTTCTGACATCCATTGTCATAGGTGACTGCACAATCTGCCGCCTCATACAAATTAGCTTGTGCCTCCAGCTTCGAAATGAGCGACTCAAGGGAAGACTCCAGTTCGCGTGCACTCCGGGAGGTTTCCGATAGGCTTTCGATGCTCACTGGAGTAAATAAATTTACAGCTGGGCCAGTACCAACATTTGCGGACGCAAACTCAGTCAGTAGCATGGTGATGCAAGTTAGCGCCGGCACAATTGAGTTAAAGCGGTTCTTAGGTTGCATAGCTAGTTCTCCTTTTTAAAAAGTAAAAGCCGCGTTGAAGCGATCTAAAAATTTCGCCATCACATCAGTGTCTCCTGAAGCGCGAATGTGGTGAGAGGATGGATTAGCTTTGGTCACAGAAAACCGAACCTGCGGAAACCTCTGACTCAACACGCGCTGCCAACGTCTGGCTGAAACTGACGTTTGTAAGTCCAAAACCGTGACGGGAGAGGAGGCATACCTTGCCAGACCCACATATCGCTCATAGATGTAGTCGCTGTACTGGGAGGCGGCTAAAGGAATGTTGTGTAGGCTGACTCTCGAGGGTCCAAAATAATATGCCCCCAACATGTAGTGTGGATTGAGATCGTAACGTTCTGAGAGCTCCTTAAGGTAGCGAGCGCCAGCATCTATGTTGATGCATGGGTCAAAAAGCTTTGAACGATTCCCAAATCCCAAATGCCGAGCTGTTACGGGCCATCTGATTTGCATAACGCCTATGGCACCGCGTTTGGAAACTGCATTGGAGTTAAAGTCACTTTCTCCTGAACCTACTGCCGCGAGGAGATTCGCGGGCAGCCCGTAATTAGCGGCGGCACTCTCGAAACAGCTCCTATAAGGTATACCTAAGGGCAGTGGACTAAATTCAAGCTCACTAGTGACACCTTCCCACTTCCCGCAGTCTCCATCGCAGTCAAGAACAGAAGCATTAGTTTGAAATGAGAGAGAAATTGTAATTGCCAGCAGGCAGTATGTTCGGAGGCTAATCATCGTTAAGCATCCGTCTGTTCAAAACTGAACATCGCATTGAACGCGTTGAGAATACTGGTGCAATCTGCACCCTGCCTGCACATCACAGTGGGAACAAACCGATTCGGTGAGCGCTCTACCACGTCGATTTCAACACCCAGGCCTTCGCCTGCTGTGTGCGCAAACCTCCTAGCACTCGACTCCGTCGAGAACGCTTCCCAAACTTCAACCGCGGCGTCGGCCTCTAAAAGTTTTTGTGCCGGCTCAGCGTTATCAAAAGACACAGAACGCTCAGATTCCGATGGCAAAGAATCACTAGTCGTGTCAGAGCCACGCTTAAGTTCAATCCCTGTCAAAGTTGAATTATCGAGCTGTCCTGGCGATTCATCTGCTAGGTTTTGAGTACTTTCCACAATAGAAGAGGCTACTGAATCAAGATCTGCAGCCAAAAACTGTTGCACATGTGGCTCAATGTAATCAGCCAGCTCCGGCCACTTGATGAGCATCAGAATTCCTGTGCAGACACCCAATACAAGCCCAATCAAGGTCGAGCCGCCAGCTTGAGATCTAAATGATTTGACGTGAATTCGCATTACACTCCTCCCATCGACCCGGTAATGAGGGACGACTCAATGAGAGCGAGTATTGCTTTTCTTACCTGAACAAAAACTGAATCGATTTAGGTTTTTCCGCGCGGCAAAAGCAGCACTACCTGCGCCCCACCCTCGGGCAGATTTTTAAGGGTTATTGATCCACGGTACTTTCGGGTTATGTCAGAGACAATGGAAAGCCCCAAACCATAACTATCGGAAGAAGAACCTTTGAGAGGGTAGTCAGAAGAAAACTCTTCTATGAAACCCGATGGGAACCCAACACCATCGTCAGCCACAGTAAGCTCTAACCAAGCAGCTGGATCCGCGTTTTGAGCGGGGCAAGCACGCACTGTTACTAGATGTTGCGCGTATCTCAAGGCATTTTCCAATACGGTGCCAAAGGCATCCTCGAGGTCATAGGCCTCGCCAAAAAATGATAAATCTGGAGTCAATACTTTAAGATCAAATTCAAGTTGAGCCTGAGTTTCATCCAGTCGTGGTAATCCGCTGTAGGCGCTAACGATTCTTGCCAAGATTGGTTCAATGGAGACTGTTCTCTGAGTTCCAACGCCGGCACCTTGCGAAGTGCTTACCTTTTTAAGTTCCAGTTCGACAATGTTCAACATGCGATTCGTCTGCTCACGAACAGCAGATTGATCATCAAGATTGAAGTANCTGCGNGACTGCAAGACTGTCAGAGGCGTTCTAAGNACATGCGCTAANCGCTCGAGAGCTGACCGAAGCTTGTTTCTCCGATCNGCCTCGGCCGNTAATAGCTGATTGAAACTNTNNACTAAGGGCTCTAACTCANCGGGAGTCGGNCCGTCGATCTTNTNNCTCNCACCGGTTTTTATTTGCNNGACCGTGTTGCTAAGCAGTTTCANGGGTTGNTAGGCNTAAACCAATACGAATGCTTGCATAACCAGTAAAAGTAGAGCCAAAAANAACAANCAAAGATAAAACCAATTTAAGATCCTACTGGTCTCTAACTTAATTGAGTNGTCTTTTAAGCCGACNAAAACTTGGTATTCACCGNCCGANGAATATTTTTCANAGGGCACCAATANACAGNCCGTCCCGTNTNTNATTTCACAATTTGCCGTGGCTACGGCAGCTGCAGAAATNTTATTNTCTNTNNCAACGTGGTGCCCATCCTCAAATGAGCCACTCCGCCAAATCATCTCTCCTNTATTGCTCAGCAATGCTGCGAACAAACNACTTCCTTGCTGAAATGGCTCTATGCCGAGNTCNCTGGGACGNAGATTAAATTCCGTAAATCCATCGCCGCTTAACCAGAGACCTGCTCTCGGNGTCCCATTAATCGCGGNGGGGCTATTCGACAAGCTATTGANCTCGAAATCTTGACTCAGATTTAAATGCCAACCGTTATCAGTGTTAGAGAGGCCATTCGACACGATAGCTGCGAGTTGCCCGAGCTGTGATTTTGTAGTGGCCTCTATTCGATCTACGATGAATTTGCTGCCTAGAATNGACAGGGTAAGCGTGATCANAACCACGATCAGACTCGAGCCTAGCACCGAAGACATGATAATCGAGCGCTTCACAAAGCGTCCGAATCGTCAAATAGATACCCTTGTCCGCGGACNGTTTTAATGGGAAGCCCAATNCCCCCAGTTTTATCCAAGCACTTCTTTTTTAACCGGCCAACGAGTCCCTCCACACTATTTGCCGAGGTTTCAACATCGGGGTCCTTTTGATAACTCTCGGCTATCTCGCGTTTGCTGACNACACATCCTGCGTTTCGCCATAATTTCTCAAGAATTGCCATCTCTGCNGTCGTTANATCNACNANCCGCCCNTCCACCTTCAATTCTCGCCGACGAACATCCAACTCATAAGATGAGTAGCACATGACTGGATCTANTGTATGNCTAGCTGCTGATGCNCGTCTTAAAACAGCATCGATGTGAGCAAGNACCTCNGGAACCTCTGTGGGCTTTTTTAGATAGTCATCAGCACCNGCCTCTAACGCTGCCACCACTTGNGCNACNTGCGTCCTTGCGGTCAGGACGATGATGGGNAGTGCGCATTCTGTGGCTCGAATTGCTTTTATGACCTNCATACCGTCACNGATAGGCAGACCTAGGTCNACGATCGCCACCTCATANGAGAATTCCGACGCAAAATAAATTGCCTCGCGGCCGTCGAAGNCAGCATCAACGGTATAACCCGCGGCNCTCAGCCCNTCGGACAGGTTCCTGCTTATCTGNGCATCATCTTCNGCAAGTAGACAGCGCATTCTCAATCTCCTTCGCGAATTGTCGGGATCAGATGTTGGCCGTACCCTCGCAGGCTGNGATGAGACTTTGATCTAAAAGTGCTGCTTCGGTGCTGAAAACAAACACTTGAACGTGTTTACTACTTTTCAGATAGATCTGTTGAAACGGGACTTGCTGAAAGTTTATAGGTTTAGNCNCGCTGAGNTGNTGCCCCCGTTCCCCACAGATGCTTTGTGCGTGGNCATTAAGCACAGTCAACATNTCTCTAGCTTTTTGNGCNGTAANGTTGCTGTTGTCGCCATCAGTTTCACGCACGATGACTTTGAACATTGCGAAACCCGAGACNTCGATTAACGATTCCGCGGCCAGGATCTNTTCGCGATGNTCCTCAAATACTTGGAATGCTTCTANGTTGAATCCTTGAGCTTGAGTGTTCATAAGAAGCNAAACCGAAANTATCAGCGCCACGAAAGNANAANANATCCTTAACGCGTTCGTGGCACCGATCNGATTCACTTTAGTNTAATCGCNCNGGTCACTCAGAAGTCATCGTCAACGTCGGAGTCATCCATGAAAGTTCCNGCTTCCGCTTCCGCNTCGATAATNCGCTGAGGTTCAGGNACTACTGNCTGTACTTGCTCTTCTGNCNCNANGGGAAGNGCNGCAGCTNGATTGGCNGCATCNGTCTCACGAACCCCNCNTTGACCTTCNNCATANCCCTNATTNTANGCAGCACGATCATNNTTCTTTTCCTCCGCTGCNGCNCGCATACCCGCTTCTTTACCCCGTCTNTCNGCTTGATCTTCGTTTATCCAGCGCTTTAGAGCATAAGTTTCTTCGCGAAAAGCCTGTGACTTTGCCGCGATGTCACTGTTTACGTAAGCGTAAGCAACAAAAATTGCCTTACCAGANGGCTTATGGACAGTCCGCTTCGGCGACGGAGAAATTAATCCCGATATCGATACGGCACCGTCGGTGCTCTGCACCATATTTTCTGACATGTTGGCAAAGCTAAAATCCTCGCGNCCNTCTGCTCCNTCNACACCNAAAGTCTTGGTTTCNGCAANNCGAGTCACTTCAACGTCAGATTTCATTGANAAAACNGCCATTCCCTTNGCTTGCTGACTNGCAAATGCNCGGATNTCNGACTCACGACCTANGTTGTTAGNGTCATATTCGGCTGCCGCAAANCCAACGAAGTTAACGCTGCCGTCAGCTGCCAANTACCTTCTNGTNCCGATCATATCGGACAGNTCTAGNGAACCTATCCATTCCTGAAACGTTCCTTTNTTGGGNCGNGGCTTATTCTTGCCNGTTCCCANTAAAATCTCNGCCGCCTCTTTCTGTANCTTAGGGCTCCANGCCATGACNGCNGCAACACGGTAATCTCTTNGACCNTCNTAGGCTTCTGCACTTTTCAGNACGACCGCACCCANNAGTGGCATTTGTGAAAACGTCTTTACTGATGTTTCCTGAGANTTAGCATACTCACCNCGNACNGCNTTAAGCTCTTCAGAGGCTCTTTTNTGTATCTCTGCCTCCAAGCTTTGNGCTCGCCTGACATTTNNTTTTGCCTCTNCNACCTTAGCCCTGAGCTCNTCTGCNCGNTTGCGCTTTTCAGCNGCAATNTCTTCACTGCTGTAGTTCTCGTCTAGCTTTTTGGCTATCCCATCCAAAATTGCGTTTAACCGATCNTGCANAGTCACNCCGGCAAGATCNTCAGCGATNGCGAGGTCAGNTGCCTCTANTATGTCAGCGTAGTCTTCTTGTGCNTCNTCAACNGCNTATCTNGCCTGNTGNANCGAATCNTCNTACTCAGATGTGATGGCCTCCATCTGCCTTGCNAGNGGATTACCNGGCACATCNATAATGACTGAGGCATCAACTTCTGTNAGAAATGACTCAATGATTCTGGCCTTTAGTCNCAGTTCAGCCTCCTGATACAGCGCAGCTCTCTTCAACAAGAAGTTTTTCTCATTAGGCCGAATTCGNCCGGANACCTCCTGAATCAAAATCATCCTATTTTTTGCAGAGTCCCAACCCTCTATCCAGCCTTTGCTCGCAACCCANTCGCTGAGGACAGCCTGAGCATCGTCAACCATAGGGGNCGGAAGTGGCGCGCTATCAGCCTGCGCGTCCAANACCGCTTGGACNCCTTCATCCTGTTGAGANAATGCCGGCTCAACCCCTGCTATGACCANACCCATAGAGAGTGCNANGCACCCCACNNCATTCAANAGNTTNGTTTTCATCCNCTTACCCCTTNTGTTTNAGTAGCCTATCGGANNATNTCTGAACAGATACTGAACGCTTACCAATCATCATCTGTNTTTTNCTTCNTNTCCGAAATACTGTTTTNCCTNTCTTGTTTCCGCTGTCGAGATAACTCCACATTGGGGTCTTCTTGTCGCTTTTTCAGCCTCAATACAAANGCCTTTTGCTTAAANTCNAGNANCTCACCAGNCTNTCGTCGCACAATTCGACCCAGNGACGTTTTAGGATTNACTCGCTCAACTGANATTTCACCTACCAGCGTTTCTGATCTCCCCAGAGATTCTTTGGTGTATGGATCGATNATNTTNTCTCCATANCGATATANCTCGTACAAGTTACCTNNGCTAATAGTNTCTCCGCCNTGATTAAGNGTNACTATGTCACCATCGATNGCAACTAANGANATGGGNTAGATAGCATCCAGCATTGCCTCTGTGATGCGCTCTGCTGCCACCTCAAGAAGCTTGGTGCCAACAGCTGTNGCGCCTCCANTCTTGGGAATCTCGTCATCCNCAAAATAGAAAACATCAGTGCCAGCGTACTTCACTTGGTCAGAACCNACGTCGATGACTCTNAACGCAACCGTCGCAGAAGCGCTGTCTNAATACACGTCTCGCTNGAGGATCTCCACGTAATTAGTGGTCCTAGTNGCAGTAATGCTNTCTANNTGTCCTACGATCATGTATTCAGCAACNAGACGGTTGGCCAACTCNAGCAGCTNCGTCATGGGCATAAGAGGGTTNTTCACCNTNANTGANGCCTCCTGCTGCGTCACNTCGATGAATTCNCTNTCGATNACAGCGAATCGTCTCGTNCTGGTGATTTTATCCACNAGGAGCTGAGTAAGGATTCTGCTNGCCTCCTNCCTATCCCAGCTCTCACCNAAAATAGATATATCGCCACGCCCAGTTGTGAACGGGATTATNGCGAGCGGTTTNCGCTTGGACCCGTCACTAACNAATTTCGCGACCATTGCCCGTACGGCAATTTCCCATCCANTNCCGTCNGNTNTCTCAGACANAATTTCATAACTATCGACGACCCCTCTTAAACTATCTGCCACCTCGCTTTTCAGCTCTTTACGCCATTCATAGGTAGACTCGTCATCCACGCCCGTTTCTANTGAAGCGCGCTTCATAGAATTCGCGGCNGCAACANTTCTCCCGTTNACCTGNGCAATNGCCTCCCCGAGCGCAGCNAGGGTAGCGTCACGTTTTGACTCGCCCCAGCCACTGGCCTCCACTGGAACTAGGACGACCTTGTTAGCCGCTTTAATNGGCGTCACGNANAGNAACGCCAGCAAAAGGGGNANTAGGAAATGTGGCCTCATNCGAANCAGGCCACTNAAANTCGGCAATGCCGCTTANATATCGCCAAAGTCAAAATCCTCAGNGCCAGNAGTATCNAGCTTCTTTTCTTTNCCGTAAGTAATAAGGTCGTAGAACAANGTTACGTAATCCTTAATGAGNGGCAGCCCTTTTGTAACAACCAGCAAACCNGGCGCTAGCAGCTCCTCAATATTTNCCGCCATNGCCTCGCCAGCTGCTTCAGCCTCCNTCGCTAACGCCTCNCGCTCCGCAGCCGAGGCAGCCTGTTCCTCCTCAGATTGACNTGCAGCCTCCATCTCNGCACTGGCNCTAGNCAAACCCGCATTTAACGCGTTGCCCATGCCCGATGTTGTNTCTTCTGCAATAGNANTCANNGCGCGGGGACCCCACTCCGNAGCAACCGGCACTANTAAGACAAGATTGACTGTTCCAGCGCCAAAATCNCCCATCGCCCCGNTGTATTGNGCCTTACCGTCATCAGTCATCTCGGCACTGTCGGNGGACAACTTCTCGATNGANGCAGTCGCCACCTCTGATTGNTCAATTACACCCTCAAGACACGCNTTATCACATTCACCAGCNATAAGNGCGGCTGAGGCTTCTAACGCNGCCGCTTCGTCATTAAGATTGAAGGCTCGGAGCAATTTTCCCTGGCCCTGCGCCACTTCCATCAGCGAGTCCTTNAATAGCCTAACCATCAGCTCCTGATCATTGTTCAGAGCGTATTTCACACGTTCTTGTGAACCCAATGCCAGATAGATTTTGAGCTTNTCGTCATCAAAGCCCCTGACGAGCTCNGCTTCGTCAACTTCNGACCCGCCCCCNAGAGCTGAATTGGCCTTNTTCAAAAATCCGAGACCGCCCTCNTCTTTCTCCCGCTGNGCAGCTAATTCNGCAGCCTCAGGGCTACCGATTGGGGGATCTTGTGGATAAATCNCNCTGATCTCNGNNANATANGNCGCTTGGTCCTCTTCTGATTTCGCCAACCACTCCGCTGCAGTNGCGAGCACGAANGCAGGCTCTTCCTCCTCNTCNTCGCCTCCNCCAAGNAGNGNNCNAAAAGGNGAANTTGANGATGCCTCNTCCGTTTTATNNTCGTCTTNATCNCCNCCGAGNAATTTNCCAAATTGCGCATTTGCNNCNGGNGCTAANATCAGNGCNAGNGAAAANANNANAGNTATNNTTGAATTNATTTTCATNATTGAATCCCNTGAGCATTAAGTTGATTAACAATTTCGGTGCTGGCCGCTTTTGCTGCTAAAACGAGAGCGTCTGTCTCTGCTGCACTTTCGCTCTGCCCCGCNGCCTTCCTTTGNGTGGGTGCCACTGATGCAACGGTTTCATAAAACAGTCCGTCGTCCTGNTACACCTGAGCNTTAACAGAGACNATAACTTCAATNGCTCCACTGCCGTCTTCTGNGACTTGCGAACCCAAAACATCGACGGTCGCAATTACTAGTAATGGNATCTTGCCTGCTATGGCGTTAAAGGCCGAATTTTTTGTCTCTGGCGNAAGATCATCGCCTACACCAAATTCTTCTCGAAACTGATTGACGTCAAATCCGGGAAACCGCCCAGCTACTTGAGCAGAATCGATCACACGAAANCCAAAAGAAGAGAAGGTCTCATTTACAGCTGCGTCTAAACCATCCGATTGAAAGACATCCCAGGCAATTCTGTCGCTTTTTCTCTCAGTGCTCCCNCCAGNNGTATTCACAGTTCTGGTCGAGCTGTAACCAGANGCTGCCATNCCTGACCCGGACACATCAGCAGACTGTTCTGCCTCTGAGAACTCTTGCGACTCGNTGATTTTCGTAACCTTGGCGTCGTANCTNTTCACGCTCATTTGCTTTCGCGCGACAAAAACAGCTGTCATTCGAGACCGGACGCTGTTCTGGGGCTTATTACGNGCCATCAGCTGTCCGAGCGCTGATTCGTTAACCACTGANCTCACTGAAATAGTGAATGTTTTCTTATCGCATTTCGACATGATCACCGGATTGAGCAAGTAGGTATCTATCTGCCCGATGATCTCTTGCTCGGAATTCTGATATAGCTCNGCNAANGCGGTGCTTTTNTGAGCAGTCCATGAGCGAATCGAGTTGACTTTTGCACTGCTAAGCGCGGCATCGTAATCCTCGCGCTTTCGNGGCATGTCGTCTTTACACTTTCTTTTCATCTGGACTGACGCTACGCCCTGAGCATAACTTTGCGCTTGTGCGTCTGAAACTCCAAGCAGGCTNAAAGTCAGNAAACTCACTATNGCTNTAGGCGCAAATNCCGCAAGTCGGTAGCTATTCTTCATTTCTGATCCCCTCTAATTTGGCTGAAAATNNCTTCNTCTACTCTCTGGAATGACTTGCGAATAGACTTCCAAGAGGCTTTTTTCTTTTTCANNNTGTTGACGTATTTTTTAGCCCATTTCTGATCCGGGTCAGAAAATTGACTGAAAATCTGCCGGACTGAAGTAACAGTTAANCTCTCAAAACTCTCCCAAGGCGGAATGCCGTCAGCTTTGTTTTCTCTCCTACCCTCAAAGAATTGGAGATTTTCTTCAAAATAAACTTCATCAAGCATCGGNTGCTTGANCGACAGCCCNACGCCGAAGATATATGTGTTGTCNATTGTATTCGCNGTTTCTNCGGTNGTCTTTTTGACGTAGCCGCGAGCAGTCAAATCNANGACATAGTCTGCTGGCGGCAAATTTATATTNAATGCGGACGTCTCACTGAANCGGAGAGGCATTGNCCCCCCAATCGCCTGGCCCAAGCTGTANGGCAATACGGGAATCGCTGCTTTCGCTGACATATTNGACGTCACTTGAGCTGCTAGCCANCGCTTNTAAAATCTCTCGGAAATGCCACGGGCGACCAANGCGTCCTTAGCATGGCTACCTAACTTGATNTCGCCAACNTGTATATTTGCCAGCCACCCTCGATTGAGGGGCAAATCTTTCATTGCGCTAGGAAATTCATTAATTAGCGACTCACCCTNACCTAAGAAAGCATCTGAGATCCACTCACGGCCCTTTGTTTTNGANAGCACGTCGGTGNCCTGCTCACAATCGCGAACTCCTTTAGAGACAATGGGGAACGCGCTCAGTAATTTTTTTTGNGCCATATCGAAGGTTAGGATCTGNGCATAAACCTGTGCTTGTGCGACGCAGACAGAGTTTAACGCTGGGATGTAATAGGGATTGAGCTGTTCAAAATCCAGTGCCANAGCCATCGCAATCGCGTTATTCGACTCGGTACTTCCCAAGTCTCTGGTAAACCTAATNTCTTTACGCTCAATTTTCTCAAGCTCAGACCAAGCCCTTTGATTGAGCGNAGAAATACCNTGCTCTTCAACTATCGNCGAAAGAAATGGGCTCCGTTGNTTGACCTCTGCTGGAGAGCCAACNAATGCCACGCCAGCCCAGTAAATAGTTTGNGGTGGCTCCTGCGCTACACCTTTTTGNGGGAAGGCNAGCAAAGAGCTACTGATTAGCGCGATAGCGCTGANNAATACCTTNGTGGCAGCGCCAGAAACACAAAAAGTCATTTCGCCAGTCTCATTAANACNGTCNCTCGCGGTTCTCGAGCTCTGGCAGAAGCGTCAAAGANGCCTTCAAAGCCACCTCACTGATCTGCCATCTAATTTGCTCTTCGTCTGCAGATTTCTCTAATCTTGAGAGTGCNATCCCTACCNTGGAATCCAACTCTGCNAGCTCNNCCTNAATAGGATCAGTATTCAGCAGTAATAACAACCGGATAGGCTCCAANATTTCGCTAGCTATACTNTCCCCAGAAAAAAGATTATCGATCTGATANACATTNTTAGCACCCAACCGCNTCTGAAATNTGCGAGCAGACTCNTTAAATCTATCGTCCATATCGTAGAAAGCNATCGCCACAAGATCTTTGGATTCNAGCCATGNCCTAGAAGCGTAGAANCGTCGAACAGCCCGCATTGAGCCTTTTGTGGGTATCTCGTAAACAGNAGCAANAGAATAAAAGGCAAGNGCACTCGCNGCGACATATGAGAGNTCAAACGCGTATCTGGTNAAACTGATTGATCCCAANGTGATAAAGACTGCGATCGTTTCATATATNACAAAGCCGAGATCNATCAGCTCGTCATCAACNTNTTTCAGATAACAAATTGCGANCGTCCAAAACGTGCCAATTGAGATGAGCGCNACTAACCAAGAGGGAAGCGTNCGTAGGCCAGTATCGCTNAAGAGGTCATCCAANGANGTCGCAATTATCAAATTGTCNTCNGTGATNGGCGATAGCGCTGTCCCTTTGAACATNGCAAGNCCTGGCGCGGTCAAACCTAANACAACATATTTACCCTTCAGAGANGTCAAGTCGAAATCTCCAACCCCCATCATAGNTTGATACACATCGACAAAAGATATTCGGCGATANGTCTCTTTTTTATTTCTCCAGTTAATNAGGTACTCGCTAAAGCCAGANTCGGCTGACCACCCATCAGCGCCNGANACTCTCTGCATTTGATACGCAAAAGAGGGTATCGAAGAATCTTCNTCTAACCAGAATGGCTGAAACCGTCTAACCAAGCCATCATCGTCGACAACGAGGTTATTTAGCCCCATTTGCTCCTGAGCAGACGGAAACATAGTAAAGAGCATCGAAATGCTCCGTGAGCCCAGCTCCTCGCTCGACAAACGCACACCGGGCAGCATGCCGACACCAACTTCACTTAATTCATCGTTTTCGGGCGATAAGCGAGTCATCGGAAAGACAGCATTAGGCAGATACGAAATTATCTCATCAAGAATTTGATCTCCCTCCAAATCCTGAAGATCTGGATCGCTATACATGACATTGATGCCAACAGCAGCCGCTTCGCTTTCGGACAGAATTGCCAAGAAATCTGCAATGACCACCCGCGGCCACGGCCATCGCCCATATTCCTTGGCCATGATCGCGAGACTTCGCTCATCGATGTCGATTATTACAATGTCGTGGTTAGCGTTGGGGGAAGAGAGCCGCCAGTCCATGGCGAAATCCAAGGACCCTGCGTCGTAGTCAAGAGACTGCTTGGTCTTCCCGCCAAGAAAGGCGTCTATGAAATAAAAAATAGTGAACAGCGAGAATAAAGCTGCCAGCCCAATGAAAAATTGCGTCCTGAGTTCCCTGCTCAAAAATCCAAGGGAATAGATAAGTTTTGAGAAACTTTCCAGTAACCGAACGCTTCTCATCGCATTGTTCCTGCTCCGGCCATGAAGTCGCTTCTATGGATCACTCTGCACGTACTCTTGATAACGGCCCGCCGCCGGCGACGGGGTGGCACAACTATCTAACTCAGGGACTATGGCGGCCGACAGTTCATCCATCCGTTGCGCAGGAGAGGGGTGTGTTTGAAAAATTAGGGAGGAGGATTCACTGGTGCCTCTCAAATCCTCTAACTTAGAGAGCAAACTAAAGATTGCCGTGCAGTCATAACCAGCATTAGCGGCCAAAATCATAGCGTCGCGATCAGCCTCAAACTCCGCGCTCTTATCTAAACCTCTTGTCATCATGTCCGAGAACAATGAGTTCATGTCGGTAAATAATTCATTGGAGGTCTTCATGTTCCCCTGCATCTTTGCCACTAGCGCGCTTGCTTGTTGCTGTTTTTGAATAATCTTCCAGTGATGCTGCCTCACGACATGAGCAACTTCGTGAGCTAATACAGCTGCTAATTCGTCTTCCGTATCTAGCATGCGGAGTAGACCCTCTGTCACCAAGATGTAGCCACCTGGTGCAGAGAACGCATTTACAGAGCCAGACGCCAACACTCCGAAGGTCCAGGTCAAAGCGCTGCGATCGGATTTTGATGCCACCCTAGTACCCACCAAGCTCACATATCGATTTAAGTTCACGTTCTGGGTCAAAGGGGCTGCGCCCAAATACACCGCCACGATCTCCTCACCCGCTTCCCGTTCGGACTTGGTTTGAGGCTGAGCGTGTGCGTCAAAGACGATGAACACCATAAAAA